>NZ_JAUBSX010000054.1:0-50417 GCF_036704885.1 Microcoleus sp. F4-D5
TTACTTATTATCTCGGATGATTCACTTTTATCCCCTCCATCTGCCTATGTGCCAGTTGGGGGTGCGGAATGTGGGTTAAGGATTAATTTAATTGCTGGAATTTACAATTATGACCTGTATTTATCATTACAACAGGCGAGTACTTGATATTTTCGCAGGAAGTCTAACCAGTTAAAAGCGCGGCGTAAAAAGTCGAGGGCGGACTTGGCTGATATGGAGGTGGTTTTGGAAATACTTAGCTATGCTCAAGAGCAAGATTGAGCGACAGATGAGCGGAAAAAGGAACTTTTGCTAGGACGACAAACCTAAAACCTTTGACCGCTAAAGCATGGAAATTCATGGACACAACTGGACTCGAACCAGTGACCCCTACGATGTCAACGTAGTGCTCTAACCAACTGAGCTATGCGTCCTCACGAATTCTTAATGTAGCAGAACATTCGATCGCCTGTCAAGCATAAATATAAGATTTTTTAGGCTGGCACTCTTGAGATCGCCCCTAATCCCCAATCCCGCGCCAAATCTTCACTGTTCGATCGCCCGCACCGCTAGCCAAACTCCTTCCATCCGGACTAAACGCCACCGACAAAACCTCCTCCCCGTGGCCCGTCAGAATTTCCAGCAAACCCCCCGTGCCGGCATCCCACAAATAAATGGTGCCATCCCGACTCCCCGTCGCCAAAACCAGACCATCGGGACTAAACGCCACACACAAAACATCCCCAGAATTGTCCCTCATACTCCGCAACAGCGTTCCTCGCCCCTGTGCATCCACCCGCCACAGCTTCGCCGTACCATCCCGACTCCCCGTCGCCAAAATCAATCCTTCTCCTACTCCCCCCCTTACCAAAGGGGGGCTGGGCGAGTTCGCAGCAAAAACGATCGCCCGCACCCAATCCCCGTGCTCTGCTAAAGAACAAATCGATCGACCATTTTGCCAATCCCACAACTGCACAGTCTTGTCCCGACTGCCACTTGCCAACAACTCCCCGCCAGGACTAAAAGCCACAGCCTCCACCCCGCCAGCGTGACCCGTCAAAGCCGACATCCGCCTTCCCTTATTCAAATTCCACAACTGCACAGTTTTGTCCCGACTGCCGCTAGCCAAAACCTGACCGTCCCGACTGAATGCCACAGCATAAACCCTGTCTTCGTGACCCCGCAAAGCGTACCACCACTTACCCTTATTCAAATCCCAAATTTGAATTGTTTTGTCCCGGCCACCACTAGCCAAAGTCGCCCCATCAGGACTAAACGCCACACAAGTCACCCAGTCAGAATGACCCGTAAGAGTGTACCACCGCTTACCCGCATCCAACTTCCACATCTCGATCGTCTTGTCCTCACTGCCGCTAGCTAAAGTCGCGCCATCGGGACTGAAAGCTACCGACGTGACAGCACTAGAATGCCCTACCAGAGTATAAACACACCTCCAAGTGGGCGCGCGTGCGGGCCGGGCCCGCTGCATCCGCGGCACAGGTATAATTGTGCCTGCAACCGTTGGCGGCACAGCATTCTGCACCGCAGGCGTCCTCTGCGGCACGGAAATTTTAGGCGCTGGTAGGGGCGATGCCCCCGTGCCCGCCCCCGCCGACTGCAAATCTTTCAATACCTCAGCTACAGATTTGTAGCGGCGACTGAGACTCGGTTCGATCATTTTGTCGAGGATGCGGCTTAATTTCGGATCGATTTGAACCTTCAAAAAGTCTCGCCAAACCCAAGCATCTTGATTGATATCGAACAAATCAAAAGGAGATATTTGAGTCAGCAAATAAATGCAAGTTACTCCCAAACTGTACAAATCGCTGGCATAAACCGCTTGACCTCTAATTTGTTCCGGCGCGACGAATTCGGGAGAACCGATGACTGTACCGGTTTCTCTCAAACCCTCCACAACTTTTGCAGCGCCAAAATCAACTAAAACTAATTCCCCGGTTAATGTGGGGTAAGTATAAAGGATGGGAGTTTGAGAAATGCGGCGGATAATATTGGGCGGTTTAATATCTCGGTGAATTACACTGCGATCGTGCACGAACTGCAATACTGGCAATAAATCCTTCAGCAGACTGAGAATCTGGCTTTCGCTGAAAGGCCCAGTCCGCACCAACTCTTCCTGTAAATTGTGACCTTCTATAAATTCCTGTACCAAATACTGATAGCGTTCCTGCTGAAAGTGCGCCAGCAGTTCGGGAATTTGGGGGTGTTTCCCCAACTCGTCCAGCCGCACTGCTTCTCGGTTGAATAATTCTGCTGCTTTCTCGCTGCTGCTGGTACCTTGAGATAGGGGGAAAAACTGTTTAATTGCACAGCGCGGTTTTGAGGGTTTGTCTTCATCTACTGCTAAAAAAGTGCGGCCGAAACCGCCGCGCCCGAGGGGTTTGATGGCGCGGTAACGCTCTCTGAGCAACAGTTTGGAGCCGCAATTCAGGCAGAATTGGGTACGATCGGCATTTTGCGGCTTTTGACAGGTGGGGTTTAGGCAGTAACTCATAACTGAACCGAGAAGGAATCAGCAGCATCTCTCTATGATACTGAGGGAAAAGGGCGATCGACTCTCGCGTTACAATTATATTTCTGGACGCACGGGCGAACAGAAACCCAGTTTTTAACCAAAATATTTGCTTAAAACGGTCAATCTCGGTTCAAAAACCCGGTTTCTTGGTTCTGGTGCATAAGTCCTAAATTAGAACTTAAAAAACTAAAGTCATGACTACAAACTGGTTAGTAGTCATGAGTTTAGTCCTCATAATTTAAGATGTCGCTTTCACCTTCAGAGCATACTCTTTAAACCTTTCCAAGTCAGCCTGAATTGTCGATTCAACCACGCGGCCGAGAAATAGGTTATCCATCAATTTTCCCAGCCAGCCGGGAATTCCGTAAGCCACTGTCAGCTTGACGATACTGCTGTCTTTGCGATCGTAAAATCTTACCGCACCTCGATTTGGTAAGCCGTCTACCGATTCCCATTGAATTATCTGATGCGGAACTAATTTGAGAATCCGAGAAAGCCAGCTAAATTCTAACCCGCCAGTTGCGAGTTTCCAGCGAGACAATTCTGGATTTTCTTCGAGAACATGAACAGATTCTATCCACTTCATCCAGCGCGGCATTTGCTCTAAATCTGACCAGAGTTGCCACGCTAATTCGATGGGAATTGCCACTTCTACTTGGACGCTGTGTTCTAACCAATCAGTCATGCGATTTTAGATTTTAGATTTTAGATTTTAGATTGAAGAATTGTTTCTTTTTTGTTCCCAGGCTATGCCTGGGAACGAGAGAAAACGAGAGAGGACTAATGACTAATGACCGTAAGCTTCGAGAATTGCCTTAGCCGCTTGATGGCCTGAAAGTGTCGCTCCTTCCATGCTATCAATGTAGTCTTGCTGAGTGTAACTTCCTGCTAGAAAGAAATTGGCGATCGGAGTTTTTTGAGCGGGGCGGAAAACATCCATGCCCGGTGCTTCGCGATACAAAGATTGAGCGAGCTTAACTACACTGTACCATGTCATATTTAATTCCCGCGCTGAGGGGAATAAATCCTGAACTTGCTTGAGTACGTGTTGGGCGATCGCCTCATTGCTTTGTTTGATAAACGGATCTCCCGGTGTCAGCACCAACTGCAACAGCGAACCTTGTCCTTCTTGATAATAATCCTTGGGACTTGTCAGCGCCAAATCTGCAAAACAAGAAAAATCTGCATCTGCTGAATATAGCAAATTATCGATTCCTACAGCATGACTCAACTGTTTGCGCTTGGCTTCGTCTTCCAGTTCCGTTACCCAACCGTCGAACCGCAATTGTACAGTCGCCACCGGCACCGCATCTAATTTATAAATGTTGTCAAATTCTGACCATTTGCGCCAAGCTGGGGGCAATATTTTCTGAATTCCCGGCACGTCGCAGGCGAAAACGTAAGCGTCTGCGGTAATATTTTCTTCTGTTTCGCCGTTAGCTACTACCAAGCCTGTCACGCGGGTTTCTTCGCCTTCTTCAAACTGAATTTCTCGGACTCTGCGCCGCGTGTAAATTTTGGCTCCTTTCTTTTCCAAATATTCCACAATTGGTTTGTGCAAATATTCGTTGGGAGAACCGGCCAGCATCCGCATGACAGAGGCTTCGGTTTTCGATGCAAAGAATTGAAATATTGTCAACATACACCGGGCTGAAATATTTTCAGTGTCGATAAAACCCAGTGCGTAGGCGATCGGATTCCACATTCTTTTGAGCGAGTTTTGGTTGCCACCTTGGCTGCGGAACCAGTCAGCGAAGCTAATTTTATCCAAATCGCGGATAGTTTTCATTGCCCCGTCAAAGTCTATCAAACCCCGAACGATCGGGCTAGTTCCCAGGGCGATCGCATTTTGAATTTTGTCTTGTACGGATAGCTGGGATGTAGTAAAAAATGCCTTCAATCCGTGAAACGGAGCACCGACGGGGAAGCGAAAATCCAAAGAACCAGTTTCGCCGCCTCGATTGATAAAAGTGTGGACGTGTTCTTTGAGGAGCAAATCGTCAAAAGCTCCCACTTTTTTCATCAGGGCAAATAAGTTATAATAGCAGCCGAAGAAGACGTGCAAACCCATTTCAACGTGATTGCCGTCGGGATCTACCCAACTGCCGACTTTGCCGCCGACAAAGGGGCGGGACTCAAAAATTTCTACTTCGTGGCCGGCCTCCACTAAATCGACTGCTGTGGTCATTCCAGCCAGTCCCGCACCTGCGATCGCAACCCGCATTTTACCTATCCTTTCCAGTATTTTTACAGATTGTAACAAATTTTAGAATTTCCGAAACATTCAAAGTTCATAAATGCCGATCGACACTTGTACAGCCCTCTGAATTCTTGCTAGGACATCAGCACTAAGTTGACCGTAAGGGCCTTGTTCTAGGAATGTCTGGCGCAAAGCAGAAACGTTTTCACATACAGCTAGAGAATCAGCTTGCAATCCTCCCTCACCCGCAGGAATCAAGACACGAGTAGGATTTTCTACTCCTGCAACGTTACTGGTGAAAGGAACAACAATGACAGAATCCGTAAACTCGTTGCGGATATCGGGGGAAACCACAACTACAGGTCTTTTTTTGGTATCTCCTAACTGACGCAAAGCCCTTGAAAGGTAAATCTCACCTTGGCGAGGATAAGTGTTAGCTTTTGAGTTAGAGTCCATCGCTGCTCCATGTTTCTTCTATCTGTTCCTCTACCAAATTAAACCATTCTTTTTCATCCTCAATATCTTCTTGGCTGCGGTTTTGATAAAATTTCCGCAACTTATCTTCGATTTGCTTAGCGTACCAGAGACGGAGAGCCTGCTCGATCGCCTCCGTCCAATTATCAGTAAATTGCTCTATTTTATCCGCGAATTCAGCATCAATGGCGACTAATACTTCTCGCTTTTGAGTAGAATTTGACACAATCATTCTCCTGAATAATTTAAAAACTACGGTGCGCTGCGGCGCACCTTACAAATTACTTTTACCTCTTCCTTCTCACAACACTCAACACTCAACACTCAACTAACTTTAAAACATCGGCATCAACTGAAGCGGCCCAATTCCCAAGTCTTTAGCAGACACCCAGCGCACCTCAAACAAAGCGACCATATCCTTAAACTGAGGCTGACCGCGAGAAGCACCCATCAAGCCTTTAGCAATTACCAAACCGCACCAACCGTTGGTAAATTTACAGCGGCGCTCCCACTTTTGGCGAGCTTCCTGATGCACCGGATCGTTTTCATTAAACTCCCCAAACAAATACAGATCCCCATTTTTAGCTTGCAAAATACCCAAGTCGTACTGCTCATCTTGAAAAGGATCTTCGCCCGGATTAAAACAAATTGCCTTCACTCCTCCAGCTTCCTTCAAATCTTGAATCATAGTTTTCGCCTTCGGATGAGAAGTTTGGATCATCACCACCGGCAAACCATCTCCGGCGCTATTAATATCAGTTTCTGCACCTTGGTGAAACTGGGCAGTTGCCCGCAGAAACTCTACCGTTTCCCAAGGTACGACGCCCAGACTCAAAAATGAATTTTGCGGCACCAAATCGTCCCGCAGCAGCGGCATTTCAAATTCATCATCATCCTCATCATCATCACCGTCATCACCGAGCATCTCTAATAATTCGTCAGACACCTCGGGCATCGTCGAAACTTTAACGGATACCTGTTGAATTTCTCCGTCAGGCTGCGGAACAGGGATGCGGTAGCGGCTGCTAAGACTGGGAAAGGTCTCTGCTCCCAATTTCCGGCGGCCGTTGCGGAAAAAGCGGTGAAATGCTTCGAGAGCAACTAACATCGTGAGGGCTTCTTCTTCGTAAAGAATCGATCGCAATCCTTCTAAAGGATGCAGGTTGCCGAAATTTGGTTCAATTTCCGATGGAGGCAAATCGGCTAAATCAATTTCTACACCATCGTCCTCATCAATATCTCCTGCACTTTCAAAGGTGAGAAACAAACAGTCTTGCCCTAAAAAAGCCTGTTCTAAATCTTCAAAAGATTCATCGTTGACGACTCGTTCTCGAAACCGCTTCAAGGATTCTAGAGAACGGTACAGTAAAACTCCGTAATCCATTCTGCCTTGCCCCAATACGGAAACGTAGAGGCTGGCGACATCCCACTGATTGATTTCAATAGATATAATTTGGTGTTCGCTCAAAGTCCGCCACGGAGCGTCGTGCCAAATTTGAGCAGCTTTTTCCATTAAAACTTCAGCATACTGAGGGGGCAACTCAGGAGGTCTGTTGGTCGCGACCTCTTCCATGCCGCGAAATATTTCGTCAATTAGGGGCAATTCCGGCACGTAGTCAATGGAAATGCCTAAATCTTGAAGTACGCCCCGCAGATAAAATTGAATTTCTCGGTTTTTGACTACTATTTTTTGGGGGCGGACTGCGGGAGCCGGACTTTGGGGATGTTCCATTGCCCGTAGCAGGGCCCGGACGATCGCCTCTGGGCCGGCATCTGGGCCTACCATGTCCATAGCCCTCACGACTCCTTCGGAGCCATCGACCCAGAGAATGCACTCGCCACCAGCTTCTAGAACGTCATCGTCATCTATCATCAGGTGTGAGTCAGCATTAGATAAGGGTCGGCGATCGCCCTCCCACACGCTGGGAATTTGAGGTAAGTTTTGTAGCCGACGAAGAGTAGAGCGATTCAGCGCTGCCATAGAGTAAGCCCGTTGGGTGAAGCATTGTTGCGGTGCCGGTAGCCGGTCAACCGCTGCTTCTCAATCATAAACCCTATAGGGGGAGAGGACATCGAGCTTGGGAACGAGGCTCCACGGGAATTAAAAATTAAAAGCTCGATATTCAGCCTCAGCATCTAACTGAATGCCTTCTGGCGAATGGCTGTACAATGGACGAATAAGATCAAACTCTTAGCATTAGACAGTCTCAGGAGTTCGGCAATTATGACTCAAGCCATTTCACAAAAGCGGGGCATTCAAATGACGGACTCTGCAGTCCGTCAAGTTTTAGCTCTGAGAGAAAAACAAGGTAAAGACCTCTGCTTGCGCGTAGGGGTGCGCCAGGGCGGATGCTCTGGAATGTCCTACGTGATGGATTTCGCAGATCCGAGCACTGTGAAAGCCGACGATGAAGTGTTCGACTACGACGGTTTTCAGGTAGTTTGCGATCGCAAGAGCATTCTTTATCTCTACGGTTTGGTGCTCGACTTCAGCGATGCTATGATCGGGGGCGGCTTTAAGTTTACAAACCCCAACGCAACTCAAACTTGCGGCTGTGGCAGTTCTTTTTCTGCATAAATTGGAAAATAGGGCATTGGGAATTGGTAATTGCTGAGAATGCCTCGAACTGCCTTGCGGCGTCCCGCACCCAATGCTCTTTTCCATCTAAAATCTCAAATCCCAAATCTAAAATCGAATGACCCCTGAAGAATTGTTTAAAGACGGTTTCGATCGCTACCAAGCTGGCGAAGCCCCCGCTAACCTGATCCCCGTGTTTAAAGAAGTGTGCGAGAAAGCTCCCAAAAATGGCAATGCCTGGGCTAGCCTCGCGTGGCTCTACCTGTTGGAAAATAAACCCGCACCAGCTCAAAAGGCAGCGAAAACAGCCGTTAAATTGAACCCTCACGACCCGCAAGCTCGCATCAACCTAGCAGTCGCGATCCTCGACCTCAAAGAGAAAGGGGTGCGCCCCCACGTAGAAGTAGCTCAGCAACTCCTGATGGCTTCGGAAGAGTTGCTCGACGAAGTTAAAAAAAATTTTGAAGAAGGATTAAGCAGAAAACCGGACTGGAAGAGTCTCGCCCGCGTTAAGCAGTGGCTGTTTGAGCCCTAACCGCTCAAACAAGTCGATTTTTGGGCGGGGATCGAGGGAATCGGCTTTGCGGTTTATTACGACATCGTAATAAATCAATAAATAACTTTATGGAAAACTCAGGAAGTCAGTGCTAGTATTTGAAAACTTAGACGATTGACAAATCCGCTCAGCGGTTTTCATACTTCACTACCATAATACTAGGAGTTGTAAAGACATGAGCACTGAAAGCCACGTTAACATCAAGCCAGCAACCCGCAACCACAAAGGTTTCTTTATTCAGCCCGCTTCTTACAAGTTGATGAGCATTGATAAGTCCGGCTGGGCATTGATTTGCATGGACAAAGCAGTTTGTCACTATGTAGATCCGGATGATTTGCAATTGCCGAATAAATCGGGAATGTCTGAAGGTTAATTCTGAAGTTTTGAGAGACTTTAAGATGCTTTATTTGAGTAGCTGCCCTCCCCAGAGAGGCAGCAACTTTTTTTTGAGCAACTTTTTTGGTCTGAAGGAAGTTGGCCAACGGGCAGTGTAAGGGATTTAACGGATAGAAGGATAGAAGGAAGAATTACTGATTCCCGATTAACTAATTGTTAGATTTCTTCAAGGCAAAAAGCATCTCCAACTCAGCATTTGTCGGTTGTGTAGAAGCTGTAACTACGCTAACTCCTCGGAGAGAATTCAGCAATTCAGCGGTGGGCGGCGAAACTAAATTTGGCTGTACTGCGAGCAAATATTGGTTAGCCCAAGACATGGTTTTTTCCATATCTATATAAAAGTAACCTTGGTTGGCTTGCGGTAAAGAAGTGGCGATCGCCTGAAAACTCGGACTGCTGCTTAGCGGTTGCGGTGGCGTCGAAGTAATCACATCAACTAAAGGCCCGCCGAAAGCTACAAACACGGAATTTTCATTCAGCCAACCGTGCCCGAATAAAGTGCCTTGCTGGGGTATTTGCCACTCGGTAACTTCTTTGCCTTGAACTTGTCTGGGGGCGACACTGACTGTAGGATTGCTTTTGGCGATCGCATCGAGTTTTTTCAATGTTGCTTCGGCTGCAGGGCGATCGCTGGTTTCAAAAATCATCGCCGCCCCCATGCCCAACTGAGACAAAATGCCTTGATTGGAACCGATCGCCCCGATCGCAAATTCCCCATTCATCCAACCAAAAACATCCCGATCCGCATCCAAATCCAACCGCTTAAAACTATCCCTCACCTGCTGAACTCCCCTGTCAACTTCCGGGCTATCTTTTGCCTCGGCGGTTGCTTGCGACCAAATTTTATCGATTCCCTTGCCACCAATTAAAGCAATAGTTTCATCCGGAAATTTGGGCAACAATTTCGATGCCAATTGTGGATTTTGCTGAACGAATTTAGGGTCTAACTGAGCAATAGTTTTTACCCTCAATCCCTCACTATCCGCCCCTATTCCCGCAACCAAAGACTTGACCTGTTTGAACTGCGAAAACACTGTCCAAGGCAACTGCATATCTGCGGGCAAATTAGCTTTCAATTGCTCAATTGCCGCAGGATAGTCAGCAATATAAACAGTGGCGATCGGATTTTTGACACCAGCACTCTCTGCAAAAAACTTAGTTGTGCTCTGCTGCGTAGCGAGAGAGGGTTCTCCTGTAAAAGTATCGATCGCCAATTCCACAGGCTTTTTCAAAGGAGCCATCACTAATTGGTCGTTCAGCAAAGCCACACTGTAGCGCTTGCCAGTTGGCTCTGCAATCTCGTAAATTTTAACTCCTTTATACTCGGTTTCTTGAGTAGTTGCACCCGGCTGAGATTTTAATTTATTCGCAAAATTCCAAGCGCTAATTTTATTGTTGACGCTGACTACAACCAGCAGCTTGGGAGGCTCGGTTTTCGCTGCAGCATCAGGGGGCAGCAAAGCGACCATCACCCCCCCCAGCCAAGGCTTTAAGTCCCTGTCAAAGTCAATTTGAGTGCCTGCCAAGCTTTGTTCTTGAAAGGCGTTCAAACCCTGACCGACCAACTTTTGAGCCCCAGGGGTGCCAAATCGCTGCAAATGTGACAGCGCTTGGGGATTGGGGGAGATGAACGCGGCCATCATTGCTTCGTCGGGCACAACTTTGGCGCTGTCTTGAGGGTTGAATACTTTGTTCTTCAAACCCTGGAAGTAAAAGTAGACCGCGGCGCTACCTGCTGCGACGATGGAGGCAGCAATTAGAAGCTTTGGTTTTTTTGCAGGCATTGTTTTTAATCCTCGCGTCCTTTATCAGTTTAATGAAAATACACTTGGCTTGTGTGGAGGCGATCGAGGCTGCTGTTTATTTTTGTATAATTCAAAACAAGTTTGGACGATCGTCTAAAATACTAAAAATGTGCATTGCGGGTAAAAGATGAAAGTAGCGATCGCGGGAGCAACGGGATTTGTAGGTAGCCGACTGGTGGAAAAGCTGCAAGCTGCGGGACATCAAGTTGTGGTTTTTAGCAGGGATGCGGCGAAGGCTGGGCGAGTTTTTCCGGCTTCAGCTTATCCGAATTTGGAAGTTGTCGCCTACACTCCTGCGGAGTCTGGTGATTGGCTGCATTCGATCGCGGGCTGCGACGCTGTTGTCAATTTAGCAGGAGTGCCGATTGCGGAGGAAAGGTGGACCCAGGCGCGCCAGCAAGAAATTCTGGACAGTCGCAAACTGACGACGGCAAAATTGGTCGAGGCGATCGTCAATGCTAATCCTAGGCCATCTGTGTTAGTTAGCGCATCGGCGATCGGCTATTACGGAACCAGCGAAACCGCTGAGTTTGACGAAACGAGCCCTGCCGGAAACGATTTTTTAGCAGCAGTGTGCAAAGACTGGGAAGCAGCCGCCCAACCTGCAAAAAATGCGGGAACGCGGCTGGCAATTTTGCGGCTGGGGATAGTTTTGGGAATGGGAGGCGCGCTGGCAAAAATGCTGCCACCTTTTAAACTATTTGCAGGCGGCCCGATTGGCACAGGAAAACAGTGGTTTTCTTGGATTCATCGCGAGGATGTGGTTGATTTAATTTTGTACGCTTTGCAAAATCCGCAAGTTGAAGGAGTTTTGAATGCGACAGCACCGAATCCGGTGCGGATGAATGAATTGTGCCAAACTTTAGGAGAAGTTTTGCAGAGGCCTTCTTGGTTGCCGGTGCCTAGTTTTGCTTTAGAAATGCTCTTGGGAGACGGGGCAAAAGTTGTTCTGGAAGGGCAGAAAGTATTGCCGAAACAAACTTTAGCTAGCGGTTTTCAATACCAATATCCGACCCTGAAATTAGCACTCGAAGAGATTTTATCTGGAAGTTAAATTCCCCCGTTACCCTCGTTTCCAGGCTCTGCTCATTGGTGACAACTTAAGCCTCCAGTCCGCCAGGGACTTAAGTCCCTGGCTAATAGCTTAAGTCCACAGCAAGGAAGACTGATGAGTTTAAAAGTCTGCTTCTGGGTTCTCCTCGCTGTGGACTCAACAGGACAAAAACTCCGTTTTAAGCCCAAATAAAGCCAAAACAGGCTTTATTTGAAACAAATATAGCGGTTCTCAGAAAGATGAGGTACGTAGTTGGGCTTTAGCCCTCTTAGTGTAGTGGTTATATAAGCTGTCAGTCATACCTCATCTTTTTGAGAAAGGCTATATAGCCTTTCGAGCGAAAGATGAGGTGCTATCCGGCATAGGCCTGGAGTGGGCATAGGGCCTAGGCCTGGAGCGGGCATACCTCACCACGCTTGAGAACCGGTATACATGGAATATGCTGTATATAGCCTTTCGAGCGAAAGATTCGCGGACGTAGTTGGGCTTGGGCCCACGTTTAAGTTGTTATATAATCTATCAATCACACCTCATCTTTTTGAGAAAGGCTATACGTTGAGAGTAAGTTGTTACTATCCATGATGCTGTTCCCCGCGAGCGCGGCAGCATTAGTCACTAAATAATCAACTTCTGTTGCGGTGGAACAAGCCGGAGCATTCATGACGATAGCGACTGTTTTTGATATGAGTTTGCCTTGAAATATCCGCCGTTTAAGCATCGCCCAAGAGCGTTGCAGCCCTCAACAAAGCAACAGCCCCTTCCTCCTCCAAAGGCCGCGAGAAAAAGTACCCTTGATAGGAATTGCATCCCAAAGAACGGAGTATAATTAGTTGCTCTTGCGTCTCCACCCCTTCTGCGATTGCCTCTAATTCCAAAGAACTCGCCAGATTTAAAATTGCCTCCAGCAAAGTCAAATTTTTCCCTCCTTCCTCCACGCAGCAAACAAAAGAGCGGTCTATTTTGAGAGTATCAATCGGCAGCAATTGCAAGTAAGATAAATTTGAATAACCAGTGCCAAAATCATCCAAACAAACCTTTATATGCCGAGCTTTCAATAGCTCTAGCACCCCAGCAGCCTCCTCAGCATTTTCCATTAAAACACTCTCGGTAATCTCTAACTTCAAAAATTCGCCTTTTAAGTTATGCACTCGCAGCAGTGAGTCTAAAAGCGGCAACAAATTAGGAGCAAATAGCTGAATTCCAGATAAATTAACACTCATATTTAAAGGCAAATAGTTAGGGAATTGCAACTGCCATCTACTTAAACAAGCCACTGCTTCCGACAGTACCCACTCGCCTAGTGCCACAATCAAACCCGTTCTTTCCGCCACCGGAATAAACTCGCTCGGAGAAACCAACCCGCGGGTCGGATGCCGCCATCTTACCAACGCTTCAAACCCCACTATTTTACCCGTTGCAAAAGATACAATCGGTTGATAATTAAGATAAAACTGTTGCAAATTAATGGCATTTTGCAAGTCAGTTTCTAACTGGAGTAGCTCTAAAGCTCGCGACTCCATATCAATATTAAATACAACAGCGCTACCGGCACCCCGAACAAAAGCCTCATGCCTAGCCGCATCAGCCGCCCGCAGCAAATCTTCCGGCTCTTCTGTGCCTATTGCACCTAAAGCAATGCCAATACTAACACTAGAAAAAACCGCAGTTCCATTCAAGTTAGACGACATTTCTAAAGATTGGCGAATGCGTTCTGCTGCATCTAAAGCTAACTGAGAATTAGCAATATTTGCCAGCCAAATCGCAAACGCATCTTCTCCAACTCTTGCTATAAGATTCGCATTCAGAGCGCAACCCTCTAACCGCCGCGCTACTTCTACTAGCAACTGCTCTCCTCTAGAATGACCTAAACTATATTTAACAATTTGATAGCGGTTAAGCGTCAGAAAAAAAATAGCTTCTAAATGACCCAATTCTATTATATAATTCATGCCACTACGCATTTCCTTTAAGAGCAAATTGCGGTTAGGCAAACCCGTCAGCTCGTCGTAAAATGCTTGGTAGCGGATTTGTGCATTCGCTCTAGCAAGTTGCTGCTCTTTTTCCCTAGCAAGTCGCACAAACTCTAAAGTTTTATTAATGGTAATTTTTAAGTCATCAAAATCAATCGGCTTCGTTAAAAAATCAAAAGCACCCCTATTCATAGCTGTCCTAATATTTGGCATATCCCCGTAAGCTGAAACCACTACAGCTTTGAGCGTAGGGTCAATAGCTGGCAGATTCTCTAGCAAAGTTAAACCGTCCATTTCGGGCATACTAATATCAGTTAGCACCAAGTCAAAGGAGCCATCAGCTTGCAGTTTATCTAAAGCTTGGAGTCCATTAATTGCAAAATAAAACTCAAATTCTTGAGTCCTGATTTGATGCCGAAATAGCTGAAGGATTACATATTCTAAAAGTGGTTCGTCATCAATTACTAAGATTTTAGCTGTCATGGAATTGCTCTTGTTAGCAAGTAGCCAGGAGTTTAATTCTCTTGTAGGGGCAATTCCCCTGTGGTTGCCACCCTCTGATTGCCCCCCTGGGGTTGCAGCGTAAGTAAGTTTGGGGCAGGCATGGAGGCACTGCTGCTACAGAAAACTCATCATTTTCAGGACTTACGCTCAGAAACCGGGTTTCTCTGAAAAATTGAAGATTCTCACTAGATATCTACGAAGAAACCCGGTTTCTGGTCTCGACGTGCCTATGTCCTGATTTTATCAGTTTCCAACCCTTAAGTGGGAATTTCAATAATAAATTCAGTTCCCTCGCCTGGTGTAGAGTTACAACTGAGCCATCCCCCATGTTTTTCTTCAACAATAGACCGCGAAATTGACAAACCCAATCCCGTCCCTTTACCCACAGATTTTGTAGTAAATAAGTGGTTAAATACCCGCTGTTTCACCTCTTCTGTCATTCCCATCCCGTTGTCAGCAATAGAAATTATAACATGAGAATTTGAACGCTCAGTGATAATTTTGTCGCTCTCATCTGTAAGGAAAGTCCGAATCGTAATTTTATTAGGATTCACCTTAATTTCATCGCGGCTCCGCCCTGCATTCGACTCTTCCAATGCGTCAATGGCATTAGCAATGATATTTAAAAATACCTGATTTAACTGTCCGGGATAACACTCTAATGGTGGAATTTCTCCGTAGTCTTTGATCAATTTAATTTCGGATTTACCGTCATGCGCTTTGAGCCGATGTCTCAAAATTAATAAGCTACTATCAATTCCTTCATGAATATTGAAAGGAATTTTGGATTTAGTATCTGTCCGGGAAAAAGTCCTGAGAGAAACGCTGATTCCCCGAATGCGCTCAGTTCCTTCTTTCATAGAACTGAGCAGTTGTGGTAAGTCTTCTAAGAGAAAAGGGAGGTCAAGAGCTTCAATTTTAGTTTGTACCTCTGGATTATTTAGGGAGCTGTGTTGTTGATAAATATTGAGAGCAGCCATCAATTCTTGAAAGTAGCTTTCGGCGTGTTCAATGTTTCCTATAATGAAGCTAATGGGATTGTAAATTTCGTGGGCAACTCCGGCCACTAACTGGCCGACGGAAGCCATTTTTTCGTTTTGAATGAGTTGAGTTTGCACCTCTTGAAGTTCTGTTAAGTTTTGTCTGACTTGTTTGACAGTTTCTAAGGCTCTTTGAATGGTAATTTCCATGTCCTGAAAATCAATGGGTTTTGTCAAAAAGTCAAAAGCTCCCCGGTTCATGGCAGTTCTGATATTTTGCATATCTCCATAGGCAGAGATGACAACTGCTTTTAATGTATTGTCGATTTCTGAGAGCTTTTCTAGTAAAGTTAGCCCATCCATTTCGGGCATATTAATATCTGTTAGCACTAAATCGAAGGGTGGAGATTCTGCAATTTTTTCTAAGGCCTCTCTGCCATTGTGAGCAAAAACAAATTCAATTTCTTTGACCCTAATTTTTTGCCGGAATCTTTGTTGAATGACGTATTCTAAAAGTTGTTCATCATCGACGACTAGGATTTTGGCTGTCATGGGGAGCTATCCTGTATCCTCTGGTAGAAATAACTAGGGTCATTAGCTTCACTATAGCGGGTTGTTTAAAATTTGTAAAGGATTAAATTAGATGCGGTGTTTTAAAACCTATAAGCTGTGGCGGTCTTTAAATGGTATGTAAAAAAAAATCCAAGTCTTGTGGGGAGTAGGGGTAGGGCCAGAAAGCCCGCGCCGTGAATATACAATTTAAATGCGCGACAGCTTATCATTCACTAAAAATTATTTAACTTTTGGGCAAAGTAATGATAAATTCGGTGTAATTTTCAGGTTCGGTTTGTACTTCCAAGTTGCCTCGGTGTTGTCCAACAATAATATCGTGAGTGATGGATAAACCTAAACCTGTTCCCTGTCCGGGAGGCTTGGTAGTGAAGAAAGGGAGGAAGATTTTTTGTTGATTTTCTTTAGGAATGCCAATGCCATTATCACGAATGCGAATTTCTATTGCAGTGCCTAAATTTTTAGTGGTAATAGAAACAGTGGGATTGAAATCTGCGGTCATTTTAAATTGTTTAATATGGGAGGCATAGCAAGCATTATCAATGATGTTAATTAAAGCGCGGCTGAGGTCAGAAAAGGCAACATCTAGTTCTCCAATTGATTTGTCATAGTCAGTTTCAATGGTCAGATTAAAGGTTTTATCTTTGGCGCGAATGCTGTGATAAGCTAATTGTAAGGCTTGAGCGACGAGGGTGTTGATGTCAGTCATTTGGCGGTTACTGCCGTCGCTGCGAGCGTGCATGAGCATACTTTGAATAATGCTGTTAGCGCGTTGCCCTTGTTCGTTAATTTCGGATACGTTGCGCTTAAGATAAGTCAGGTTTTCGTTAATTAATTCCAGAGATTCTGAGTCAAAGTTTTGGGATAGGCGGCTTATTTCTTCTCCGATTTCAGATGTTAAGTCTTCTGAGAGAGTAGCAAGAGAGGTGACGAAGTTGAGGGGGTTGCGAATTTCGTGGGCAACACCTGCGGTGAGGGCTCCGAGGGAGGCGAGTTTTTCTGAGGCTACTATTTGTTTTTGAGCTGTTTTTAATTCGGCGGTTCGCTCTTCAACTTTTTGTTCTAGGGTTTCCGAATAGGCTGCAAGTTGTTGGTTGGCTTGTTCTAAGTTTTGGTTGAGTTGATTGACTTCTGCGTAGAGTTTGGCATTGGTAATGGCGATCGCAGCTTGTCCCGATAGCATTTGTAAAACTGTGAGTCTGTCAGCGGTAAATGCACCGGTTGTCAAATTATTTTCGAGATAAATAATCGCTGTAAGTTGACCTTGATTGAGCAGGGGCGTACACAAGATTGATTTGGGCTGATTTTGTTGGATGTAGGGGTCTTTTTTAAAGATTCCTTCGTGGCTGGCATCGTTTAAAACGACTGTTTCTTTAGTGCGAGCAACGTAGTTGATAATCGCGGCTGGAACTGCATTTTCTAGGAGAGGAACGGAAATACTTTCTTCTTCGGGCTGTTGGGGATTGGTCAATACGGTGAGGTCGTTACCTTCCACGATTCCGGTGGCTGAAATCACCCACTGATTCTCACTTGGGTTAGATGAAAAAGTGGGTTTGGTGAGCAATGAGCCGCGAGTAGCACCCGCATTTTCTATGAGAATGGTCATTAATTTACTTAGCAGTTCGCTGAGAACAATTTCTCCAGATAACGCCTGCGCTGCTTTCATAATCGTACCGAGGTCAAGTGCTGTTGAATTGCCGGAAGTAGAGGTTGTCATCCAGTTTGAGGTGGTTGTGCTAGTGGGGTCGAGACTCATAGTTTCAGGCTGTTGCGTGCGGGAGATGAGATGGGGATATGTTTCTTCTAAGTCTCTGACTTTGGCGATCGCTCCCCAGCGAATGTAGCAGTAATAGGCTTCGGTCATGTAGGTTTTGGCGACTTTTTCTCTACCGAGGGCGAGGTAAAATTCGGCAGCGCATTCGTTAGCGAGGGCTTCTTCTTGGATGAATCCTTGTTCTTTGGCTCCTTTGATGGCGCGATCGTAGTAGGTTGTTGCTGTCTCGTTTTGTCCTAATACTCGCGCTTTTTCTGCTTCTACGAGTTCGTATTTATGTTGGAAGTTCATCGGGGCGTGATGTGCCCAGGTTTTCATTTGTTTTTGATGGGTGGCGACTTTCTTGAGGTATTCTTTTTGTTCGGTTTTGGTGGTGGTGGGGTAGTGGGCGAGGAGGGCTAGGGAGTAGTAGAAGTTGTGTATTACAGACATCATTATCCCAGTCATATTTTCTTTGTATATTTCAGCTAATCTGGCAGTTTCAATAGAAAGAATATTTTTTTTAAACGAAAAAAATAAAATAAATTTAAACAAATAATTAAAAGCTATTGGCGTATTATTACAAGTTGCTAATATCTCTGAAATCTTGTTTTTTTCATCATCAATATTTTCTCCAAACAACAAAAACTTTTGTTGCTCTGATATATTATCCAGAAGATTTAACACAAACATTTGCATTGATTTGGTAGAATAAATCTGGCCAACTTGCTTATGCTTAATCATCATATTAATATATTGTGTTTGAATTTTAGCTACTGATTCTAAATGTTCCCCCGTAGCTAAAATGTGATTGCAGTAGCACCACGCAGAATAAAAAGTGTATTCTATATCTCCTGTTTCTAGTCCACTTTGAAATGCTTCAAGCAAAGGTTGTATAGTTGTTTGAATATGCTCTTTCCAATGCTTTATAAAACAATTAAAATACAAGTCAATTTTAGCTTTGAGTTCCTTAGCATGAAATTGTTCTACTAACCTAATAGCCAATTTCCCAAATTGATATCCAGAATCGATGTCAGACAGCACTCCACAAAGTAGCATTCCATAAGTCACATACCCCAAAGCAGACAAGGGCGAATTACCATATTGGAGAGAAAGATTGACCATTTTAAAGATAATCAGCGGAAACATCATCGGATTCGCCATGAAAGCAGCCGGAATGATAGCAACTAATATCCGCTGGGCTGCAAGCTTATATGGGTCATTCATTAATGGTAAAAAAGCTAAATCCTCAATCCGCTTACTGCCTATTGCTATTTTGTTGCGAATTAATCCTACTACTATGCTCAGTTTCGTTGGATTTCTAGGAAGGGAAACTCCAAGCAATTTCAGGACTTTTATACCCGTATCTAGCGCTGCTTGTGGTTGGTTTTGAGATAAATAAAATGGTATTCTTAGTTCATAAACCTTGATTGTTTCTAGCTGAGTTTTAGATTGGAACAAAACAACTTCTGATAGCTCTTGTGCTCGTTCAAAGTTAGTATTCAGGTATTCGGTTTCTAGTGTTTCTAAGTGAAGATTTCGCGTTAAATCGTAGTGATTTTGCCAGCTAGAGTCTGGCAGAAGTTCTAAACCTAGATTCAAATATCTGATAGCGGCTTCATAAGCTGTCGCTGCTTTTGCTTTTCGTCCAGCTATCAAATTAAAATTGGCTAGTTCATTTTTTTCTGACTCTTGCGTGATGAATTCCAACCCAATATTCAACTGATTAACAATATCAAATATATTCTCTTCCAGGGCAGTTTCCGCGTATTGCTGCAACAATAGCTTACCAATTTTCAAGTGAGTAATTTTTTTCTGATTTTCAGGAATCATTGAATAGGCTGCTTGTTGCACCCTATCATGTAAAAATCTATAGCTAACTTTGGATCGATCAAAAAGTAGCGTTCCTTGTTCTTCTGACTGAAAAGCCAAGGGAATTTTGTAGTCGTTACTAAGAGGTAAAACAAGACCAGATTGAAGTGCATACCACAATTTATCTGCTGTCTCTATCGGAGATTTTTCATTAACTATCGCGCAGACATCTAAGTTAAAACGGTTGCCAATACAAGCGGCTAATTGTAATATTTCCTGTGTAGATTCTGGCAGTTTTTGAATGTTTCTGGCTACGAGTTCCACAACGTTATAATCAGCAATGCCCAGGGATTTAATCTGCTTGATATCCCATTTCCAGGAACTTTTGATAAAATCAAATATTAGCAGTTGTTCTGAGTGTAGAGTCTTGAAAAGTTGTGTTAAGAAGAAGGGATTACCCTGAGTTTTATTGAAAAGTAGGTCTGCTAATTCTCTTGATTTGTTGTCTCCCTGAAGCGTATCGGCAACTAATTGACGGACGTTGCTAATATCTAACGCCTGGAGGACGATGTTATTTACAACCACGCCTGCTTTTTCTATCTCTTCAATGGTTTGAATTGTGGGATGAATTGGGCTAACTTCGTTATCTCGATAAGCGCCTATTAGTAACAGATATTCGCTATCGGTGTCTGTTATCAAGAGTTGCAGCAACTTCAAAGATGCTGAATCAGCCCATTGTAAATCATCGAGGAATAGAACAAGCGGATGTTCGGGTTTAGTAAATACATGAATAAATTGTTTATAAACCCGATTGAAACGATTTTGCGATTCAGTTGGGCCTAGTTGTGGTACTTCTGGCTGTTTGCCGATAATCAATTCTACTTCGGGAATTACGTCAATAATGACTTGTCCATTTTCTCCCAAAGCTGTTAATAGTTGCTCTTTCCAAATTGCTATATTTTCCGCATTTTCTGTTAATAGTTGTCGAATTAATTCTTGAAAAGCTTGAATTAAAGCGGCATAGGGAATATTCTTTTTAAATTGGTCAAATTTCCCAGCGATAAAGTAACCGCGTTGGCGAACTATGGGTTTATGCACTTCTTGGACAACGCAGGTTTTACCAATCCCTGAATAACCACTAACGAGCATCATTTCTGTTGAGCCAATTGCTACTCGTTCAAAGGCTGCCTTTAGGGTTGCGACTTCGGTTTCTCGTCCATATAGTTTTTGAGGAATGAGAAATTGACCGAATCGATCGATTTTTCCGGCTCTGAATTTTTTAATTTCTCCTGATTTTTCTAGTTGTTTAAGACATTCTTCTAAATCAGCTAAAAGTCCGCGAGTGCTTTGATATCTGTCTTCAGCAGTTTTGGCTAATAATTTCATTACGATATCAACAACGGCCTGGGGAATTTCTGGATTTAGCTGATTTAGAAGGGCGGGATGTTTGGCGATGTGACAATGCACCAATTCCATTGGGTCGTTAGAATTAAATGGTAGTTGACCCGTCAACATTTCGTAGAAGGTAATGCCAAGGGAGTAAAAGTCGGTGCGATAGTCAAGGGTGCGATTCATTCTCCCAGTTTGTTCGGGAGACATATAGGCGAGTGTGCCTTCGATGTAGTTGGGGTTACTGAGGGTAGGATTTTCTTTTTCTAGGCGGGTAGCGATGCTAAAGTCGATGATTTTTATTTCTCTGGTTTCTGGTTTTATGAGGATATTTTGGGGTTTAATGTCTTTGTGAATTATTTGATTTTGATGCAGTTCTCCGATAATTTGGGCGAGTTGACTGGCGATTTGAATAAAGTTTATTAAGGAAGTTTTTTGGGAGGTCATATATTGTTTGAGGGGTTGACCGCCAAAGTCTTCAAGAATTAAGACAAGTCCATGCTCATAAGGTTTTAAGTCAATGGCTTTGATAATTCCTGGGATATTTATAGATTGAAGAATTTGATATTCGTGTCTAATTCTGGCAACTTCTTGTAGGGTAGGATACTCGGAATTGAGGGTTTTAACAATGACACGGGTGGATTTTAGCTCATGGCAAGCTTGATAAATAACAGTTTTTGTACCTTCGTGAAGCGGGGCGATCAGTTGGTATCCAGGGAGGGGGGTTCTCATTGTCTATCTGTAAAAAGGTTGGACTGATGAACTGGGATATTGATGAACCCAGGGTTTTGTTTATGTTATCAGTTTTGAGTTTATCCTTTGTATACAGTATCACTTTTGGGATGAAAATACTTAAGATTTAATTAATTAAATCTTAAGTATTGACAAAACTCTAGTTTACAGAGCACCTATTAACTTTTCTGAGAAGATAGGAGCAGGGCCCAGATCCACATTGCCCCAGCGTATTACGGTGGCAGCGGCGTTAGATACTCCACCAAAGCTATAAAGAAGAATCAAGTCATTTTCACGAATTTTGCCTGCCTGTGCAGCATGGTACAAATTGACAATTGCGGATGGCGCTCCAATATTTCCATACAAAGGGTTGCAGTTGATTGTACGCTCCGGATCTATGCCTAGTGCGTGTATGTGGACACTTGAATACCAAGCAGTGTTCGTGTTAAAAACAAAAAAGTCGATTTGCTCAATGGTAAGACCTGCTTGCTCAATTGCATCAAGGCAACATTTGCGACAAAAATCTACAAACATATCGCGGAATACTTTGTTAGCATTCTTACTGATTCTTGTAAAGATCCGTGGGTTGCCTAATTGGTCTATTGAGAGTTCGTTTAAAAAGACACCTGTGGTGTCGGCGGTATTCACAATTTTGGTGCTTATAATCCCTTGATTTGCAGTCAGTGAACCAACTACAAAAGCAGCGGCACCATCGCCCATAAAAAACGATAGAGTATCATCTTCATCACAATTCCGAGAGGTTGTCTGGGATAGTACAACCAGTATATTACGATACTCGCCAATTTGGATCAGCGCACAAGCAGTCTGGAATGCAATAATCGGTGAACTACAAGTTGACTGCAAATTCCAGGCTCCCCCAGTAAAACCTAGTTGACCAGCTAAGTGAGAAGCATTGCCAAGCTCAGTATTCTCAGGAAACATTGAGGTGACAATTATTAGATCTATATCTTTAGAGGATAGCTTTGCTGCTTCTAACGCATCTTTAGCTGCACGATACTCAAGCGTCAAAGATGACTCACCAGCACTAAGCACTCGTCGCTCAATGATGCCCCGGAAGGGATCTTGAAGATACGGTATCATCTCTCGTGTCCAGATGTCCAACTCATTAATGGGGATGCCTTCAACAGGTGAAAAAGTTCTGGCGTAGGTTTTAAGCTCTGCCTGAGCAACTAAATCAGGATAATTTTTCCGAAAATAATCATTGGTGCGTATTGTACTCGGAAAGCTAACAGCAATGGCTTTAATTCCAACAGGTAGATTTGTCATCAGATTTCTCCTTCAAATTCAAACATTGATTTTTCAGACTGTTGATCCGAGCTTCAGTTAGTGCCTCCCGACTCGGATCGATGCAAACATCAACCACAAACGCTAACGCTATAGATAACGTTCCTCCTTTTATTTCAAGGATTGATTTTTCAAACTATTCATTCGAGTTTCAATTGGAGCTTTTCGACTCGGATCGATATACACATCAACCACAAATGGTGCAGTCGCTTCCATAGCTTTTTTTAACGCTGCCTC
The DNA here is from genome assembly GCF_036704885.1 of Microcoleus sp. F4-D5. Classification (NCBI taxonomy): domain Bacteria; kingdom Bacillati; phylum Cyanobacteriota; class Cyanophyceae; order Oscillatoriales; family Microcoleaceae; genus Microcoleus; species Microcoleus sp. F4-D5. The sequence continues at coordinate 22,828 of NZ_JAUBSX010000054.1, forward strand.
TAGCTCTGACTCCCTTTCTACCCGAATGCCATCTGCTCCCATCGATCGGGCAAATTGAACGAAATCAGCTTGGGGAATCTGCACTAAATCCTTACAACTTAGATGTGGCAAAACTTGGTTAACCATGTTGTAGCAAGCATCATTAAGAACGATCCAAACCGCAGGAACTTGATACCGAACAGCGGTACTGATCTCGTTATTCATCAACATCGCCCCATCACCAACAATGGCAACTGCTTTCCTGGGTTTATTAGTCATAGTCGCTGCAATTACTTCAGCAACGTTGTGACTTTGATTTTGTCTACTCTCAACCTTTCTTTTTGGCAGTGCCACAGTTGCTCCAATCACTCCAGTAACGTTGTGACCCATAGATGCAAACCCAGTAGTAGTGCGGTAACGACCAGGAACCTTAAATCGCAGTATATTGGTTGCCCAAGCAAAGGAATTACCGGGTTCCGCCATCACCAAAGCGTCACTACCTTCAACTATTTCCTGCTGAATTGCTTGCATCAGCACTTCAGGCCGCACTAAGTCATTTGTACTAGGGTCAATTGGTTTGAGTTGAGGGCGAGGGAATTCCTCTAATGTCAATTTATTGGCACAATTGAGCATTTGATCCTCGTTTTGCTTGCTCAGTTTCTTGATCTGTTTGAGCAGTTTCTTGAGAAATATTTTTGTATCGGATTGAATAGAAAAAGTCTTGGCATGTGGATAGGCAGTACCCGGTACTTGCGGATCGAGATCGACGTGAATAAATCCTTCAGGGGGAACCATTGCTGGATTCCAGAATGAAGTAAACTCACCCAAGCGAGTTCCTAGTACCAACACCCGTTCTGGCAAGTATTCGTGCATATAAGTAAGCACGGAGGAATGATCGCCTAAACCCGTCACTCCGACAAATTGCGGGTGATCTTCGGGAAAAATCCCCTTCCCTCGTGGCGAACACATCACCACTGCTCCAGTCTTTTTAGCTAACTTGCGGATCTTTTTAGCTGCACCCCGCGCCCCAAATCCTACCCAAATTGCAAATCGTTTTTGGGTTAACAACTGGGCACATTTCTTGACAGCTTTCTTTCTGGTAGTAACTACAGATTGGGAGAAATTCTCTTCGTCAAGCGGTAGCGCAACGTTGCTCATGCTTTTTTGAATGGTCGTCGTAATATTGATATGAGCGACAAAACCTCCAGACTGTGAAATTCCTTGGTTGAGCCGACGCGCCATTCCTGGAAGTTGTTCGGAAGATTCCAAAGTTACAGCATAATGAAACAAAGTTCCGGCAGTCAAAAGTCCTTCAGGCATGGTGTGGGGGCTGGTTTCCTGGCAAGCCCACCGTCCTTGCAGCCCGTGAGAAGTAGAAGCAGAAAGAAATATTACCTTTGCACCTTCCCAACGGGCAGCAAATAGCCCAGTTAGAGTATTCGTGATGCCGGGGCCAGTTGTGGCAAATACGGCAACAGGACGATCGCTAGCAAACGAAGCTTCTATCGCCGCAAAAGCCGCACCTGCTTCGTGACGAAAGTGCATCACCTTGATAGAACTGTTTTCCAAGGCCACCCAAATAGGCGCGATCGCACCTCCCGAAACCCCAAAAGCATACTCCACTCCTAAATTCTCCAAGAGCTTAACCACCGCTTCAGCAACAGAAACCGCTGGTGTTTCCATCTGACTGCTAACTACAGGTGCAGTGGCTAAAATCCCTTTTACGTTTGTCATTTTTCACTCCAAAACCACTCAGAAAAAACCATTGAGATTTGAAGTTAACAATTCAAATCTCAACCTCTATCAAGCAAATTACAATCAGCTATGCGCCTCGCGCAAAAGCCGCCTCAAAACCTTACCAGTCGCATTCTTTGGCAGCGAATCAACAAACCGGACAAGATGAGGAACCTTATAAGCAGCTATCTGCTTAGAACAGAAAGAAATCACATCCTCTGGGGCGACAACTTGCCCATTGTTAAGGACAATATTAGCCAAAATTTTCTCACCTTTCACTCTGTCAGGAACGCCACAGATAGCTACTTCCGCCACCGCTGGATGTTGAGAAATTACCCGCTCCAATTCACTCGGATAAACCTTAAATCCAGAAACATTGATCGTGTCCTTCAAGCGGTCAACAATATAGAAATAGCCCTCTTCATCCATTCGGCCCAAATCTCCAGTATGAAACCAACCGTTTGACATAACTTCGGCAGTTTCAGCGGGACGGTTCCAATAGCTCGACATCACATTCGGCCCGCGAATAATAATCTCGCCAACTTCCCCGACATCGACTTCTGAACCCTCACTATCCACCACCTTCATTTCCACATTATCAATTGGCATTCCAATCGAACCAGGCTTATATTTCAAGTAATGGTTGTAACAAGAAAAAGGCGAAGTTTCCGTCAAACCGTACCCTTCATGAATCACCAGACCATACTGTTCTTGCCACTGCTCTACAACTTCCAAAGGCATTCTGGCAGCAGCGCTAAAATAATAGCGCACTGAGTTAAAGTTGCATTCATCCGGCGACATTTCTAACAGCTTGGCAAAGGCAGTCGGCACTCCAAAAAACATTGTAATCCGCTCCGCAGCCGTTACCTTCAAAACTTCTGCTGGATAAAATCTACGCTGCAAAATGATAGTCGCACAAGCATTCAATCCCGCATTTAGAATGAAATTCTGACCGAAACAATGGAACAACGGTAAATACAAAAGCAACCTATCTTCAGCCCTCATACCGCAGCAGTGCTTGACAGAGTGCATATTTGAAGTCACATTACCATGAGAAAGCGCAGCTCCTTTAGGAAAACCAGTCGTCCCCGATGTATAGATAATTGCAGCGGGATCTGTGGGTTCCATTGCAACAGCTTTAGCTTCAGGAGAAGCATTTGCTAGGAGTTGTAACAAACTGATTTCTTTACAGCTTAAACTCAGCTTACTTCCAGAAATATGAGAAGAATGACTAACAACCACACTCGGTGGCTTAATAACTCCATCTTCAGCAATCAAAATGTATTGAAGGTAAGCTAAATCATCATCAGGCACTTGCATTCGCAATGATTCTGTCGCAATTACTATCTTAGCAGCACAGTCATTGAGAATAAACTGAACTTCATCTGTTTTGAGCATCGCATTGATCGAAACTGCGACAGCACCAATCTTTAAGATGCCCAGATAAGAGATGACAAATTCTGGAATATTAGGCAGGAAGAGAGCGACGCAATCTCCCCGTTTAATTCCTAATCCTTGCAAACCATTAGCAGCACAGTTTGCTAATTCATTTAGCTGCTTGTAAGTAAAAGATTTGCCTTCAAAAATTAAGGCAGTTTTCTGAGGAAAAAATCTACACCCTCTTTCGATATGCTCTGCAATGTTCATCCCTGTTTTATCCTCGGTAAAATTGCTGCCAAACAATAGGTTTTGTGTTCATGATGTGAATGCACTGGTGCAGTGTCGCTAAGGCAAATATAAAACCACTACCTAAAGCTTTTGAGCCCTCTTTCTTTTCTGAGGAAACCTCCCCCACGCAACCAGGATGAATTGCTTGACAAAATTGTTGCCAATCCCTTGGTTCAAGTTGATAAATTTTGACGCACTGGCGAACAGTATTCGTCAAAAAATGTTGATGAGTTGAGAATCTTTCTGTTTTTTCACTTGGGTAAGTATTTACCTGAAAAGCAGTTTCAGAAATGTTAGATGAAATATTGTGAGTAACCATTTTTGTGTCTTTCTAGTAATGTTCAACAATCCTTTATAGCCGCAAAATTGTGACTGTTTGTGTAAGGGACAAGCAGCTCTTAACAAGTTAAATTTTTAACTCGTTTTTTACGCCGTTTTGCAGGCTATTATTAGCTACAAATGACCTGTTTTACACAGAAAACAGAGGAAAAAAGGAAATGAAATAATGTAAATCTTTGGCAAAATTTCTTCCCCTTCCCTTTCTGCTTCCTACTTCAAACTTGATAAAATATGGTTCACAGCTTGTACAATTCGTCCTTCCCGTGCAATGTCAGCAGCAATCATGGCAATGTGTATATCCAAAGATTGCTCGTTGTCATTCCAAATGTAAGATTTATCAACATTCGGCGGCTGTCCCACAACTTCGCGCACTGCCTCATATAGCGGCAAGCTAAGTGGCGACAAACACTCCCGCGCGTCATAATGACCGGCGACTTCACGGGTTCGCAAGTCAACAGCTTGGACGGCAAACATTAGGGAAATTGCCATATATTGCTGGAACAATTCAATTGAGCGACGAGCTAAATTAGCTGAAGCAAATCCTTGGCTATTGATATTCTGATTGAATTGTTCAGCGTGAGTGGGGAAGCGGTCAGCAATTGAGTTTCCGTAAAAAGTCAACAGCGGCATAATCGAGTTTCCAGCTATTTGCAGACCTTTTAATCCCATGTTGACCTTACGTTCTGTGTTGCCAACCAGAGAAGGCGACAAACCATTATTAAATTCAGGTGCAGCTAACAGCGCAATTTGCACATCCAAATGCTTAGCTAGCAGACCTAAAAGATAGCGCAACCGATCCATCCCAACGCCAACATATTGCCCTAAGAAATTACCGCCGTGATAGCTAGCTTGATTCTCGGTATCGATTAAAGGGTTGTCAGTAACAGAGTTAATTTCAACTTCAATCTGTTGGGCAATTTCTGCAATTCCATCCACAATCGGCCCTAGGTACTGAGGCAAACAACGCAGTGAATAACGGTCTTGTATCGGATGCTCGCCGCGAGAATCATGCTCCCCATCTAACTCATCTCGATTCAAGCAGGAACCTGCGAGGAGTTCAACCATTTGGGAAGCCGCCCACACTTGACCAAAATGAGGTTTGAGCTTGTGAATGAAGGGGTGAAACGATTGATTTGTTCCGCCTAATCCTTGGATGGTCAAAGCATGAGTACCCATTGCCAAGGCAAGTATTACTTGTGAATCCCGGACGCAGTTGGCAGCAATGCCGGTCATTACAGATGTACCATTAACCATTGCCAACCCTTCTTTGGGGCGCAAATCGATTCTTGGTAAATCTAATAATTCCAGCGCTTGAATTGCTGACATTTCTCTGCCGTTAAAATCAACAGTGAAACTGTCATCTAGACCTATTAATGCCCCTGTAATGTGCGCTAGGGGAACTAAATCGCCGGAAGCGCCGATCGAACCCAATTCACAAACGTGAGGCGTGACTCCTGCATTGAGAAATGTGATCGTCCGTTTAATTAACTCCAGCCGAATTCCTGAAGCGCCCTGAAGGTGGGAGTTAATTCGCAACAGCATGGCGGCGCGGACGCAAGCTGCGGGCAGCTTTGGTCCTGCACCAGCTTTGAGAAACCAAATCAAATTGTTTTGCAAACTCGCGGCTTCTTCAGGTGCGATCGCTGTATTGGCCATCCCACCAAAGCCAGTTGTAACTCCGTAAATCGGCTTTCCCGACTCGACAGCATTCGCAATGTAGTCGCAGGATGCTTGCACTCGTTCAGCAATATCGCTTGCATCATTCAACCGAACTCTGGTTCCACAGCGGGCAACCCTGGCGACTTCCTCTACACTCAGCCTTCGGTTCCCCACAGTTACGTTACTTAAATTAGGCTCAGGCCATTTGGGTAATTGTAGAGAAATCGGCTGTGTTAAGTTTCTTGACACTTCTTAGATCCTAAATTTATAAATAGATGCCACTAAAATGTGACTCTAGTCACAGCACGCTCGAAACCCGTATGTTAATTTGAATTAAATGACAGAGAAATATGACTGGATACCATACTCTGCCATTTGTATTCAAATCTTGCCTTTCGTTTCGTAAAACAAGCCACAGCCATTAGACCTCACCGATGATGAGTCTACAAGCCTGATTGCGTCAAGCCTGGAAACTAAAATTCGGTTGGTGTATATTGTGCTCAGGGCAAAATAAAACTGCGCCGACACTACATAATGCGGGCAGAGTTATAATTGATTGAGTTATTAAAGCTGTGGGGCTGTTAATTGGGCTATTGACCGATAACTTAATGACAATACCACCGCTAAAGGCTAATCATAGATTATTGTCACAAAAAGTTACAATGATTTCCGAAATTTTTAGGATGACTATTGAACGCTACAGGATATCTGGAAAACAGTTATCCAAGTTTTCAGGCGTTAGCGAGAATCATATTTCTGAGTTTCGGCGGGGGAAGACTGGCATTTCTACGGAGGTGCTGTGGAAATTAATCGAGGCAATGGACGAGATCAAGCCGGGAGCCCGCGCTTACTTCTGCAATCGGCTGACGGGGGGAGAGGGATTTGGCAACAGCAGTCAGATGTCAGTGCCAAAGCAACTAGAGTCTTTGTTAGATATGCAGATATTGGTTGATGGGCTCTCTAACGACAGTTTGGCTTTGCTACTGATGGTGGTGGCGGGGCGGATGAAGAATGGTGTTTCCTCTGATGCGAAGGGTTTGGAGCTAATTGGCTAATAAATTTTGAAGTTGAAGACGAAGAAGTAAACTGTTGCGCGTTTAAATTGCATATTCGGGACGGGATCGCGTGCCCATCCCACAAGAATTGGAGTGATTTTTGACACACAATTTAAATGGAGAACAGCTTAAACCAGCCAATAAATGAAATTCAAGCATAAGATGGACTCCGCCCAAGCATCCAAGAAACCGGGTTTCTGCGATAATTTTGGCATCCTCACGCCCGATTTTGTTAAGAAACCCGGTTTCTGATCTCTGCGCGTGAGTGAGCTTTGAGCAAACTCGCCGGATCGGGGCCAGCGGGGATAATGCAGCCGGGATTCAGCGGGAACAAATTGCCGTAATAATCGCGCTTCACAGCCTCCAAATCGCAAGTGCCAGCAACGCCCGGTAACTGGTACAAATCGCGCAGATAAGCTCCCAAATGCTCGTAATCTTGAATGCGGCGCAGATTGCATTTGAACAAGCTGTAGTAAACAGCATCAAAACGGAATAGAGTAGTAAACAGCCGCACGTCTGCTAAAGTCACCCGATCGCCACACAGGTAACGACTCCTCAACAGCGATCGATCTATCTCGTCTAAAACAGCAAACAATTCACTGCAAGCCGAGTCATAAGCAGCTTGAGATTGCGCGAAACCGCAGCGATAAACGCCGTTATTCACCGATTGGTAAATCTTCTCATTCCACTCATCAATTTGCGATCGCAAATCCAGAGGATAAAGATCCATTTCAGGATTGCTAGCAAACTCGTTAAACTCCGAGTTTAGCATCACAATAATTTCCGAACTCTCGTTATTGACGATCGTCTTTGTCGAGTCATCCCACAGCACCGGCACCGTACACCGCCCCTGATAGCCCGGTAAAGCCAACTGGTAAAGTTCCGGCATCGTGTTGCAGCCAAAAGTCTCCGACTCCATCACCCACATTCCCCCTTCCGAGGGATAGACAACAGAAACGGATATCGCATCTTCAAGCCCTTTGAGCGCCCTCGTCACCAGAGTGCGGTGCGCCCAAGGGCATCCCGTACCCACGAAGAGGCGATACCGTCCCGCAGCGGGTTGGTGAGGGTTGTCTGGTGCTGTGCTGACAAAGTTGCGGAAACTGCTGCTGGGGCGAATGTATGCTCCCGTGCGATCGGGCGGCGCTAGTTTTGACATCATTAATTGCCACATTGATGTCCAGACAAATTTGCCGAGCTTGACTGTTACCGATGAAGGAAGCGATTTGTTTTTCACAATGCGATTAAAAGAGGTTTGCTAAACATAATCAGCTTATTTTAACTCACATTGCCAGGTTTATTCTCTCGTCCCCAGGCTCAGCCTGGGAACGCATATCCAGAGGCTGGGCCTCGCACTGTTCCCTCACCTGAGAACGAGTTTTCTAGTATCTGCCAGAGGCTATTTCAGCATAAGCTCGATCGATCAATCGGCGAGCAACCGTCTGAATTCCCGTATGTTCGTAATAATTGGTAGTCATGTCTAAAAACGCCGCCACATAATCCAACTTGTCATCGGCAACATCAATGTATTGCTTGAGATGACCTAAAACTATGGCGGGAGTTAAGCCCCGAGACTGCACTAAATTGTTCATCCAACCTTGAGCTGAGGCGAAACTTGCTGTCACAAATCCGAACTTTTGTGAATTATTTGCGCCGGGAATTAGGTTGCTGATATTTTGGAATGTTGAGTTTTGCTGCAAGGTTGAAGGATTCAATCCGCCTAGGGTATTTTGCGCTACTCGAATGAAGTCCGGGCCGAGGGGAATTAAACCGTCAGCACATACTAATGCAGCCATCCGCATCAGAGATTCGCCTTTGTAATGAGATAAATAATTACCAAAATTTCCCACATTGTCAAGGGAAATATTGTTCAGTTTGCAGAAGGCAATTAGCTCGATCGCCACTTTGACGCACAAGTCGATCGTTTGAGTTGTGTCAGCTTTGGGAGTGAGGCGGTTGAGAAAGGAAAGAAAGCCGATGTTTTCGCCGATTTTATTCGCCATAGCCGTTGCACCTAACGCACTGTCGGCGCTGTCTGCTAACTGGTAAAGCCTGACGACGCCTTGATATGGTTCGTTGGGGTTGGCGTAAAGCTCGATCGCGCGATCGTGAATTTTCCCAACTAATTTGCGCTTTGTTTCCCCTGTCACCGCTTGAATAGTATTATCAAAACCCGTTAGATTGTTCCACTCCCCCGGCACCACAAAATCGAGAGATTTTAACAGCCTCACAGTGACGCCACCAGACTGCAAATTGTCAACCAATTCCACAATAGATTTGCTCATCACAACCTCCTGAATAGCCAGATTTAAAGTGTTCTTCCAAATACTCCAGCTTCGGCAAATCCGATTCCCGATTGCGGGTAAATTCCCCAGCACTAAGTAGGTAGGTGCAAATAAATATTATACCACCCGAGCCACTTTTGCCCAACTCCAATCTTTGCTCTCTTTTCTAACTCTGCGTTCTCTGCGCCCTCTGCGGTTCATTAAAAAAAGCCTTTTTCACAAAACATTTGCATTTCACTCGCCAGCACAAAGTTAAGTTTCATTATATCGACCGACTCGAAATCACCCAAATGTGTTAAAATTGAGGGCGCAAAATAGAAAAACCTAAAAGATGACTGTTGCAGTTAACAAAACTCCCGGATTAGCCTCGCGTTTAGTAAATGGCGTACTCTCCATCAAGCCTTTAGCTAATCTAGCCAAGCACCAAGCGCGGGAAATGATGATAAAAAGAGCCGCAAAAATCGGAGTGCATTGGCGACAAGAATCCCAAGCACTTTTAGCTCGAAATTGGGATGCAGAATTGCTCAGCGTCCAAAATCCCGATCTGGTTTACCCCAAATATTATCTAACTTCATTCCACGCTTACGAACAAGGTAATATGAGTTGGGAAGCTGCTACAGAAGTTGAAGTTGCTGCCCGTACAGTTCATGCCACAATTTGGCCGGAAGCGGGTGCAAAAGGCGATGCTAAACTCCGCGCTAGCTATCACGAAGTCATCAAATCTCAGATTGCTTCTTCACCGCAAGATATTGTGGATTTGGGATGCAGTGTGGGATTGAGTACGTTTGCTCTTGGGGAAGTTTACCCGGAAGCGAAGATGACTGGGGTAGAGTTGTCGCCTTATTTTTTAGCAGTTGCTAAATACCGTTCCCAACAGCGAGAATCTAAATCTTTAAATCAAAAATCTCCGACTTGGGTTCACGCTGCTGCTGAATCTACTGGTTTGCCGGCGGCTGCTTTTGATTTAGTTTCTATTTGTTTAGTTTGTCACGAATTGCCGCAGAAAGCTACTAGAGAAGTGTTCCGGGAAGCGAGGCGTTTGCTGCGTGTTGGCGGACATTTGACAATTATGGATATGAATCCTCAGTCGGAAGTTTATGCCAAAATGCCTCCTTATATTTTGACTTTACTCAAGAGTACGGAGCCTTATTTGGATCAGTATTTTGGGTTGGATATCGAGCAAGCTTTAATTGATTCTGGTTTTGCTCAGCCGACAATCACTTGCAATACCGTCCGACACCGCACTATTGTTGCTGAGGCAATAAATAGTTAGGTTTGGGGGAATGTGTTTGCGGTCGATCGTACTTTAAAAGTGGATTCGATCGCAACAGCGTTATAATTAACAGTTGTGTAGCTGCAAGCAGCATTGTTGATATGCAATAGTAAAAAACTCGATAGTAAAAAACTCGATCGAAAAGATGAAATCACCGCAAGAAGTGCTTGAGTTAGCTCATCAGCACGGTTTGACTATTGAAGAAAGCTCACTGCAATTTAATGAATCAGGACTCGATTTTCAAGTCGTGTTGGCAACCGACACTGAGGGAGAACGTTGGGTTTTGCGTCTTCCTAGGCGGGAGGATGTTCTGCAGTCGGCGAACAAGGAAAAACGCACGCTGGAACTGATTGCTCCTCTTTTAAGCGTGGAAGTACCGCTATGGACTGTTGCCACAGATGAACTCATCGTTTACAGGGCATTAAAGGGCGTGCCGGCGGGTACAGTTGATTTAGAAGCCAAAGCCTATGTGTGGGAAATTGATCCAGCTAATGTGCCAGATAAATTCCATGAATCGCTAGCTAAAGGTATAGTTTCCCTGCACCAAGTTAGCATCGAGAAAGCGCGCGCAGTAGGTATTCCCATTATTGAGACAGCGACAGAAGTAAGGGCGGCAATGAAGCTGAGGATGGATGCAGTAAAAAACGAGTTTGGGGTTGGTCAAGAGTTGTGGAACCGATGGCAATCATGGCTCCAAAGAGATGAAATTTGGCCGAAAGAAACGGTGTTAACTCATGGTGATTTACACGCTGGACACATTCTTATTGATGCACAGGCACAGGTGACTGGTTTTATTGACTGGACTGAAGCAACCGTCAACGATCCAGCAATTGATTTTGTCGCTCATTACCGCACGTTTGGTGAAGGCGCTCTCAATCAGTTAATCTCAGCATACGCTAAGGCAGGCGGGCAGGTTTGGCCTCTGATGGCAGAACATGTAATTGAACTCACTGCTGCTTATCCCGTAGCAATTGCAGAATTTGCGCTGAAGTCAGGTTTGGATGAGTACAAACAAATGGCTAAACAGTCACTTTGTGTGAGGGATTTGGAGTAAAATGTTTAGTGAATTAGATCCGCTGATTCAGGAAATTACAGCTCTTTTCGGATATATGAGGTAAATAGCCAAAGTAGGGACCAGGCTTAGCCTGGTCCCTACAGGATATTGATGTACCTCATAAACCTGCAATCTGCTGTAACTGTACAACCGATTGCATGAGATACATCCGATACATAAATAATAGAAGGCTATAGGTATGACTTCAGTATCTGAAACAGAAGCGACTATTATCCGCACGCCGCGAGGACTGACGATTTCAGGCACTCGATTGACTCTATACGATGTCATAGATTTTCTGAAAGCTGAGTATTCACCAAAATAGATTCGTAATAAATTTAACCTGACAGAGGATCAAATTAACGCTGCTCTATCTTAGATTGAAGCAAATCGCGCTCAAATCGAAACTGAGTATCAACAGGTATTACAAACAAGAGCAGAAATTCGCTCCTATTGGGAAAATCGCAACCGCGAACGGTTCGATCGCATTGCAATGACGCCGCACAAGCCCGGACAAGAAGCTCTCCGGGCAAAACTTGAGGAGCAAAAAGCGAGACGTGTCGCACAGAAACAATGACTTTCCTAGTTGACTACAATCTTGACGGCTACGCTCTTCTTTTGCTCGGAATCTTGACAAAACTCGGTTGGCTTGAACTCGTGTCGATCCGATTTGTTACTTTTAGGGAAGCTGGACTATTGATGGACGCTAGCGATCGTTTGGTTTGGCGTTACGGTCAAGAAAATCAAATGATGATACTCACAGCCAACCGAAACATGAAGGGTGAGGATTCACTTGAACGGGTAATGCGTGAGGAAAATACAGCAGATTCGTTTCCTGTATAGACAATTACAGATATCGATCGCCTTGACGAATTTGACTACCGAGAGCGATGTGTTAAGCGTCTTGTTGAGATTGTTTTAGACGCAGACAATTATATGGGAGCTGGTCGGTTATTCATTCCGTGATATCGACATCAATTTACCTAATTCGATCGCAATAGCGGTAGAATTAACAGTTAGACAGCAGTCTGAGCTAGAAGATTTTGATAGCACCCTAAAAGAAGGACATCTTCATGAACCCGACAGCCCCCGCTCAAAACATCCTCGATTGTTTGCAGGTTATCTTGGATGCCACGGCATCGAAAAATTACGAGCTTTTTACCACAGTGGGAGATGCAGGCTACAAAGCGAGCATTACACAACAAATGTTTGACGATGTTAGCGAGCAGCTCGCTTCACGCCTGCAACAGGGATATTCAATTACTTATTTTGGCGATCTAAAACAAGGTAATTCTCAGATTTATTTGTGGAAGCTGAGTTTTGAAGATGGTGGAGATGAATTTGTGGCACACATGACGATGAATGGAGACAAAGTTGCTGGGGTTTTCATCGAATAACATATCTTTCTTGACCGAAAGCACAGGATACAAGCCCCCGGATTCATTCCGAAAGCAGACTCAGGACCCAGAAATAAAAAACCTGTATCCGATGAAACTTGCCCCCCGAATTTATCCGTCGGCTCAATCTAAAATCTAAAATCTAAAATCTAAAATCGATTGACACGGCATTTCACTGAATCTAACGCCGATCGCCCACAACCGTTAATCGAAACCGATCGGGCGGCACAAAAGTGATTCCCCGGCGGGCGGGACGAATTGGCCGATCGAGATTCGATACAAACTCGCGCGAAGACAGCACTGTTGCTAAAACCAGCTTCATTTCAAACATCGATAACGCCATCCCGATGCAGCTTCGACTCCCGCCTCCAAACGGTAAAAATTCAGAGGCGGAAAACTTGCGGTGTAAAAAGCGATCGGGATTGAACCCGGCCGGATTTTCGTAGGTTTCAGGGCGACGGTGCGCCAAATAGACACACGGTACTAAAATCGTTCCCGGTTGATATGTATAGCCTTCGAGTTCGATCGTCCGTTTCACCTTGCGCGGCTGCGAAATTAAGGCAATTGGATAAACCCGCAGCGCTTCCTTGCAGACTGCTGTTAAGTAGGGCGAGTGCGAAAGTGCCACGGGATCGGGATTCTCGCCTAATTCATCCAATTCCTGCCGCAACTTAGCGAGACATTCGGGAAACTGATGCAGCCAGTAAAACGCCCAAGTCAACGCCGATCCAGTCGTTTCATGTCCCAACAACAACAGCGTCATCAACTGATCGCGCAATTCTCGATCGCCGATGGATTCGCCGCTGTCGTCGCGGGCCATCATCAACACCGACAGAATATCGGTGCGAGACGAATCGAGAGAATGCGATCGCCTCTCGGCAATTTCCGCATAAATCAGCGAGTCAATCTGCGCCATCTGCTGCAAAAACTGCCCCCACGGACTCCAAGAACCCAAATTTTGCTGCAACGGTTCAAAGAAAAATTGTATCGAATACAGTTCAGAGGTAATCGCCTCTAAAAGCTTGCTGAGCAATTGTTTCAGCCGTTCGTAACGCTCTCCCGGCACTAATCCAAACACGACTTGCAAGATTACTTGCAGCGAAATTTCTGACATTTCTTCGCGGACTGCGATCGCATCTGGGGCTTTCCAGTCGATCGTCTGCTTTTTCGTCAAATCAACAATCAAATGCCCTTGACTGTGCAACTGTTCCCGATGCAGCGCGGGCATTAATAGCTGTCGCTGTCGCAGATGTCGCGGCCCTTCATTCATAATTAGGGATTCATTTCCCACCAGCGGCCGAAATACGTTGGTCACTTTGCCAAACTCAAAGGCATCGGCTAAGGTCGTAAACACCGCCTGAATCGCTTCTGGACGGCCCAGAAACACGACGGGGGGCGAAGCGGGCCCCAACACGCGGGCGGTAAATGTATCGCCGTATTTGGCAGAATAGCGATCGAAAAATGCGATCGGATCGGCTACCAGCGAAAGCGTTTGGAACAAAGCAGGAGAACGAGATCCGGGAGGCAGCGTCATTGAAAAACTGGCGATACACAATATTTCTAGTGTATATCGATCGACATTGCACCCTGAAATTTATCTGCGATCGATCGACATTGGGTAGAAACCGGGTTTTTGAGCGTAAGCTACACCAGAACTATGAATGGACAAAACACCAGTTGGTAAAAATGTTTTCACTCGTATCTCGAAAGTTGCCAGAGCAATGCTTAACTCAAAGACTTGATGCTTGTAAACTAGCCTTGACTTAACAGAGATAATTTCAGTTAAGCTAAAGTTACTCGCTGCCGCTCAATTTAGCCGTTGGGCGCTCCTATCTACATTGGCTAAATCTCTTTTGTCCCTGGGGGGGTGACAAAGAGGCCTAGGAGATAGACCGAATCAGGGTTGCAGCCCGCATACCTTGTTGGTAAAAGCGGCGTTTATTTCGAGTTAACTTTATTAACTGTTCCACCTCATGAGAATATTGTTCTAGATAATTAACCCACTTTTCTCCATCTTGCGCCAACACCAAATGTACTCCGTCTGCGATATCTTTTTTTAGGTTCTTGACGCCGACATACATATTTTTCTACTTGCTTTTTTCTCAATTCAGTGCCTTCAAATATTGCCCAAGTGTAGGCAGGGTAAGCGCATCTAATTTGGTATCAAATGTAACAGACTCCCAAAAGAGGGTGCAGTATTATAGCTGCCCGGTTTGTCCGAGAGATTCTATAATAACTCTCAAGCTCAGTAGAAAATAGGAATGAATACTCTATGAATAAAGGATTTTCACCCGTTGTTGCGAGTGCTAAATTAAAAACCATAAAAACCCAGCCTCAACCTATTTCTATGCAAGAACTAGAAGGGGGTTTGTTGAATTATTTTGATGAGCTACCCGATCCAAGAGTTGACCGTACTAAATATCACTTACTTAAAGATATTCTAGTAATTGCTTTGTTAACGATAATAGCTGGAGGTAACGGATGGGAAGATATGGAAAATTATGGAATAAGTAAACAATCCTGGCTCAAACAATTTTGAGAATTACCCAATGGCATTCCTCATCATGATACGTTTCGTAGAGTTTTTGAAAAATTAGAACCCCAAATTTTTGAACAGAAGTTAACTCAATGGGTGCAAAAATTTCTCGGTTCAGTTGTTAACCAAGTTATCCCGATTGACGGAAAAAGTCTTCGGGGGTCTTATGACCGAAACCAGGGCAAAAAAAATTTACATTTAGTGACAGCGTGGGCTGCAAAAAATCGTTTAGTCCTCTGCCAAGTTAAGGTAGACAGCCATTCCAATGAAATTACAGCAATTCCAGCTCTCTTAGAATTAATCGACGTAACCGGCGCAATTATTACGATGGATGCAATGGGAAATCAAACGGAGATTATTAAACAGATTGTTCAGAAAAAAGCTAATTATGTAGTTTGCTTAAAAAGTAATCACCCGACTCTTTATCATCGAATTAAATCTTGGTTTGAAGTCCAATCAAGTCGCCAATTTGCTGGGGTTAACATGACGGATTACCGTCAAATAGAAAAAGGGCATAACCGAATTCAGAAGAGAAGAGTTTGGGCCATTCCCGTTTCAGAATTTGGAGGTCTTTATAATCAAGATAAATGGGCGGGACTCCAGACGGTTGTTATAGTCGAACGGTTTCGACAAGAGTGGAATGGAACCTCTCATGAAGTCCAGTTCTATCTAAGTTCTTTAACCGTAGATGCTCAAAAACATGGTTCTATTATTCGCGAACATTGGATCATTGAAAATCAAGAACATTGGGTTTTAGATGTGACTTTTGAAGAAGATAAATCTCGGATCAGAGCGTTTAATAGCCCTCGAAATTTGGCGGTAGTCAGACGGATGGCCCTTAATGCCCTCAATCAAGAAACCACCCTATCGCGTAGCTTGAGACAAAAAAGGAACCGGGCAGCGATGAGTGAGGAGTACATGATGCTTATTCTCAAATCATTGTGTCAAGCCTGATTGAGATGCTCTTACCCTGGTGCAACCACTGCACGGATTTAACGCCGATGTCGAGTACGTTAAATGCTTCTTAGTGAGAGATGATATCGAAGATGGCATCACGATACCATCGAATTGCAAGCGGTTTATCCCACGAATTCGTTAAAAATTGCGATCGCGGGTTCAGCAGTGCGGATTTTTGTGACATAATAAAAGTTCTCAATTGATAGTTCCAATTGAGAAAACAGCAGTCATCGGGTTGCCGCCCGGTGGCTGTCTCTCGTCTTTTTACGATCGTCGAATTGAGTCCTTCAAGTCAACCCTCAAAATCGGGCAAATACCTTCATTTTTAGAAATAGGCGGCTATGATAGCCGCCTAAGGTGAAAAATACAGTTAAATACTCTTAAATACACTTAAATACTCTGTTTTACTAGGAACCGAAATAAAGCCCCGTCTTAAGGGGCGTAGCTTCCTAATTCCCTTTTTGGGGTTTACCGCTCAATCATCTCTAAAATTGCCTCGATATCTGCGAGGGAAACGGTTGATTTCTTCCTTTTAGCCTTTAGCCTGTTTAATCGGTCAGCAGCCTCTGGTAACTCGTTTTGGTTCCGCAAGTTACCTAACTCGTTCTGCAACCGTTCAACCTCATCCTTTAACTGTTTGACTTCACCACTTGAATCGCGTGTGTCAGGGGATGGAGTTGCGTTTACTTCTATTTCAGAGCTAGCGTTATTCACTGTGTCACGCGATTCAATACCTCGATCGAGTTGACGGGCATATTCGAGAGTTGTATCAGCTAAAACGATCGGCACTCGAATGGTGCGGGTAGCACCCGATCGCCAAGGTGAGGAAAACTGAGTTTTCTTGATTGAGTCGATATGTCCTGTTGGGTTTGGCACAGTAGTAGTTTAACAAGGTTTATCGCCTGTGTCAGGCGTTTCGCTTGCTGTAACAGTACCAGTTTAAGACTGTCAACCCCGTGACACAAGGATTTACTACTTTCAGTTACTCCCAAAACCCCTCAAACCGCTGGGGCGATAACTGGGTATAGCGAACACGGTGTGGTGTCGGTAGAAAATTGCTAGATGAGCTTGCTTGTAAGCTATTATCAGGTAAGGGACACTGGGACAAGTGAACAGGTCACAGCAGGGGTTAAAGACCCCCTAAATGACTGTTTTTGCTAGAGTGCTGATAGAAATTAGTCAACTATAGCCTGAAAGTTTTGGAAATAATAGGGTTGCATAAATTTACTGCGTTTTATGCTAATTGATCGATCCAAGTGATACGACTTCTCAAAAAAGAATGCAAAAGCAAGCTCTAAACCGATACAGCGTCAGTCATTTCCAATCTAAAATCTAAAATCTAAAATGGTATGATTTACTGCATCAATCCTCAATGCGAACAACGCGAAAATCCTGCTGCTGCTCAAAATTGTCAGGCTTGCGGCACGGTTTTGTTAATTGCCGATCGCTACCGCATCCTTAAACCAGTGCGATCGCCCAATCCCGCACGCCCCACTGACATCTTTGAAGTCGAAGATTTGGGAACAGGGGAAAACGAATGGGGAACTGTCAAAATTTTAAAAGTCTTGAAACACACCCACAATCCCGATTTACTTCGCTTGTTACAGCAAGAAGCGCGAGTTTTGATTTGGCTTGCCGGAAAGGCCCAAGTTCCCCAAGTCAAACCTGACGGTTATTTCCAGATTCCACTGCCCAATAATTCCCAGAAATTGTCTTGTTTGGTAATGGAAAAAATTAGCGGAGAAAACTTGGCAGAATTCTTAACTAAAAACCAGTACGTTTCTCAAAAGCTCGCTCTTGATTGGCTGCAACAAATGCTTCATATTTTGCAGGAAATCCACAAATATCATTTAGTACATCGGGATATTAAGCCATCCAACCTGATGCTTGCAGCGGATGGGAAATTGAGATTAATTGACTTCGGCGCTGCAACAGAAGCAGATATAGATACCGCACCCATAGGTTCTGCTGGATACGCCGCACCGGAACAAATTGCAGGTAAAGCAGGCGTGCGATCGGACTTTTTTGCCCTGGGGCGTACTTTTGTACATTTATTAACAGGCATAAAGCCGATCGACTTTCCCGTTAATGAAAAAACTGGTAAAATTAATTGGAGGAACCAGGCTGTAGATATTGACCCGTTACTCCTAGAGTCGATCGACGAATTAATGGAACCGCTACCGGAAAACCGACCTGAAAATACCCAAGTTATTTTAGAAAAATTAAAAATTTACGACGCAGACCCCCTGCAAAAGGGGGATGCAACATCGCTTCAATAAATCTCTTCCAACCGGCGAAAATCCCGCTCAACTTCCGCCCACAAAGCCCGATTGTGAGGGTCAGTTTTCACAGCCTTTTTCAAATAAATTCTCGCCTTATCAACCTGCTTTTCTCCGATCAAATGCCGTCCCCAGCGCTGATAGGCGATCGCCTGCCACTGACGCACCTCCAAATCTTCGGGAACCCGCTGCGCCAAACCCTCAATCAAGGCGATCGCCCGCGGGAACCTCTGATATTTCAGCAACTGCTGCAACTCAACATAAGCATCTTGCTTTAACTTTTGTTCTACCGCCGACAGATCCGCATGAGATTGAACCCCGACCTCTTTTCGAGTCACTTTAACTGCCTGCGGTTGAGTTTTCACCCCCCGATCCGGCGGTGTCGAAGTAGGCGGCACAGTTGAATTGGCAACCTTCGACTCCGCAACATCGGGGGGGGCAATTTTCACCAGGAACTTATAAGCCTCAGTAATAGCAATAAACTTATTTTTAGCCTGTTCGTTTCCCGGATTCACATCGGGGTGATACTGTCTGGCTAACTGCCGATAAGAGGTCTTAACTTGCGATAAAGTCGCACCAGACCTCAGTCCTAACTGTCGGTAATAATCTGCAATATCCATTTAGCATGAATGAGCGTTGATAATACCATTAAATATGGCAGAATCCTTAAATGTAAAGATTCTGCCAAAAATTACTGCGAACTAGGTTGTAGTGCGAGGGTTGCCCGCACTGCGGTCGCGCAAAAATAACTTACGGACGCTCTTCGATCACTCTGTCAATCAAGCCGTATTCCTTGGCTTCCTCAGCGGACATGAAATAGTCGCGATCCATGTCCTTCTCGATTTTCTCGATCGGCTGGCCAGTATTCTTAGCATAGATATTATTGAGTTCGTGGCGCAGCCGCAGGATCTCTTTCGCCTCAATCTGAATATCCGTTGCTTGTCCCCGCGTGCCCCCAGAAGGCTGGTGAATCATGATGCGCGAGTGAGGCAAAGCTAACCGTTTTCCTTTCGCACCGGCAGCTAACAGGAAAGAACCCATCGAAGCAGCCAAGCCCACACAAATCGTCACCACGTCCGATTTAATGTGCTGCATGGTATCAAAAATAGCCATGCCTGCCGACACCATTCCGCCTGGCGAATTGATGTACAAAATAATATCCTTACCTGAATCTTCCGAATCAAGATAGAGCATCACAGCGATGATTTGATTGGCAATTTCATCGTCAATGTCCCTGCCCAAGAAAATAATTCGTTCCCGGTAGAGGCGATCGTAGATATTAATCCACTGAGTATCATAACCACCCGGCATTTTGTAGGGAACTTTTGGCACACCTATAGGCATAATTCGGAACTCCGTTTAGTTAGTAATTGGCGATCGGACAATTGGGCATCGGGCCTAAAAGCATCGAGCATTGGTAATTGGGAATCGGTACTTGGGAATCGGTAATTGGGACTTGTTAGTCATAAAAAGACTGTTGAATAACTAATCAGGGTAGAAACTACTAGCGATTAACCCTTAATTCTTACTCATGCCCCATTACCTATTACCCATTACCTATTCCCCATTCCCCATTCCCAGTTAGATGACCCCAGCCGGCAGCGGTTTCGGCAATTCTTCCGAACTTTCAAGAACGCGATCGATCAAACCGTATTCTTTAGCTTCATAAGGCGTCATGTAAAGCAACCGATCCATATCTTTAGTAATCTTTTCGATCGGTTGGCCAGTACAGCTTGCAAAAATATCAAGCATCGTCGCTTTATTTGCCAGCACTTCCTTAGCCCGAATTTGAATGTCGCTTGCTTGACCGCGCGTGTAAGCCTTGGGTTGGTGCAACACAATAGAAGCGTGGGGCAAACTCGCTCGAAAGCCTTTTGTACCAGCCGCTAACAGCATCGCAGACATCCCCATTGCCGAACCGAGGCAAATAGTGTGTACGGGCGGCTTAATGTACCTGATCGTATCGCAGATAGCGAAGGCTTCTGTTTCAAAGCCGACGGGTTCGCCGCTGTAACCAGAAGTGCCGGTCGAGTTGATGTAGATTTTGATCGGCTTCTCGGGGTCTTCGTACTGCAAGAACAACAGTTCAGCGATAATCAGTTCTGTTACCGCAGGCACTAGAGGCATACCCAGATAAACGATCCGCTCCTTCAGCAACAGGGATGGCAAATCGGGAGGTGGCGTCCGAGAGTTCCCTTCCCCGTAGTATGGCGATTGCACAGCTTTAATTGGTGTGTTCATATAACCGAAATGTTGCCTGAACTGATGGAGCTATTCTTAAAGAAATAGTAACGCAATCTTTAGGTATCCCGCATGAAAGTTAGTTTGCTCCCGGTTTTAAACGACCCTAACCTTGACGCTGCCGCGCCCTCAACGCAGCGCCAGCTAGCGATTTCGGTATCTGCGACGGCAAGCTCGATCGACTCCAGCGTACCCTTAAACCTGTGCCTGATTCTCGACCACAGCGGCTCGATGGGCGGACGCCCCTTGGAAACCGTCAAACAAGCCGCCGGACGTTTGCTCGACAGGTTGAAGCCCGGGGATCGCTTTTGCGCGGTGGCTTTCGACCACAAAGCCAAAGTCCTCGTCCCCAATCAAATTGTGGGAGAGCCCAGCAGCATTAAACGGCAAATTGAGCAATTGCGCTCGGCCGGCGGCACAGCAATTGATGAGGGCATTAAGTTAGGTATTGAAGAGTTGGGCAAAGGCAAAAAAGAAGCTATATCTCAGGCATTTCTGCTGACTGACGGCGAAAACGAACACGGCGACGACAGCCGCTGTTTGAAGTTGGCTAAATTGGCTGCCGACTACAACATGACTTTAAATTCTCTGGGATTTGGCGATAACTGGAACCAGGATATTTTGGAAAAGATTGCTGACGCTGGCGGCGGTGCTCTGGCTCACATTCAGCGTCCCGAAGATGCGGTTGACGAGTTTAGCAAACTATTTACTCGCATCCAAGGTGTAGGTTTGACTAATGCTTATTTGCTATTTTCACTGATGCCAAAAGTAAGGTTAGCCGAACTCAAACCGATCGCCCAAGTTGCCCCGGATACGATCGAATTGCCAGTACAGCAAGAGGGCGATCGTTTTATGGTGCGCCTGGGAGATTTAATGAAGGATATAGAGCGAGTAGTTTTGGCTAATATTTATATTGGACAGTTGCCCGAAGGTACACAGACGATCGGGCAATTGCAAATTCGCTACGACGATCCGACTGTCGGTCAAGGTTTGCTTTCCGATCCCGTTGCAGTTTCTGCTAATGTCTTAAAAGTTTATCAGCCGGCACTTAACCCGACTGTGCAGCAGCACATTTTAGCTTTGGCTAAATACCGCCAAACTCAACTCGCAGAAACCAGATTGCAGCAGGGCGATCGGGCAGGCGCGGCGACAATGCTGCAAACTGCTGCGAAAACTGCTCTGCAAATGGGCGATAAAAGTGCCGCAACTGTGCTGCAAACTTCTGCTACTCGCTTGCAGTCTGGCGAACAATTGAGTGAAGCCGATCGCAAGAAAACTCGGATTGCTTCTAAAACTATTTTGAAGTAATCTCATGATTTGTAGTAAGGACTTTAGTTCCGATCGACTAAAAGATAAAGAGAGGACTGAAGTCCTCACTACAAACAGCAAGTAAAACCTGTGGATGCTTTGCTTTAGATGCTCGATCGTCTAGAATGTTTCTATCATCTATCAAGAGTGCTTGTATGAACCAGACAATATCTGATAAAGTACGCTGGACTAGCGCCGATTTAGAGCTATTGCCCGATAACGGCGATCGCTACGAAATTATTGATGGAGAGTTATTTGTGACTAGAGCACCGCATTGGGGTCATCAACAAGCTATAGGCAACCTCTACCAAGAACTTAATACTTGGTCGCGAGAGACTAATTTAGGACGAGCAGGAATCAATCCGGGTATCATTTTCACGAATGCTGATAACGTTATTCCTGACCTAGTTTGGGTGAGCAATGAACGCTTGGCTATCTTGCTAGACGAAGCCGGCCATTTAACCGCCGCACCTGAGTTAGTTGTTGAAGTATTGTCCCCCGGTGCAGACAATCAGAGACGCGATCGAGATTTGAAACTCAGACTCTATTCGGTACGAGGAGTACAGGAATACTGGATTGTGAATTGGCAATTGCAGCAAATAGAAGTTTATCGCAGGGAACAAGCAAGTTTAAGGCTCATTGCTACGCTGTTGAGCGCTGATGAATTGACCTCGCCTTTGTTACCTGGTTTTAGTTGCTCTGTCGCTCGAATTTTTGCTTAGATTTATGAAACACTTTTACCGGGCGATCGTCATTTTAGGATTTGTTACCGTTTTGGGTGGCATATCCCCTGCCATTCCAGCAGAGTCAGCGCCAATACTCATCGTTCAAAATCCTGCTGAAGACTTATTTAATAGCGCTTTAGCCAAGTCAGAAGCAGGAGACATTCAAGGGGCGATCGCCGATTATACCGAAGCCATCCGCCTCAACCCCAACTACGCCAAAGCCCACAACAAACTCGGCATAATTCGCGCCCGCAATCTCAAAGATTATCCAGCAGCTAAAGCAGATTTCGATCGCGCAATTGAAATCAACCCCAACTACAGCGACGCCTACTACAACCGCGCCAGAGTCCGCGAGTTCTTAGAAGACAAACCGGGGGCGATCGCCGATTATCATAAAGCAGCCGAACTCTATCAAAAAGATGGCAATACCAACGATTATCAAGATGCCATCAAGCATCTGGAAATGCTGCAAGAATAAATTGCTTTTGAAAACATCGTATAATATGGTTAGTCTTTAACAAATACCAACTATGATTGCCAACAAAAGTCACAACTACGCATCCCCAGAAGACTATTTAGAAGGGGAAAAAATCAGCCCCATCAAACACGAATACAGACAAGGCGAAATTTATGCAATGGCAGGAGCAAGTGATGCTCACGAGACAATTGCAGGCAACTTATTTGCACTGCTGAGAAACCACGTTCGGGGTAGAGGATGCCGAATTTACATAGGAAACATGAAAGCCAGAATCGATCGAGCAGACGTGTTTTACTATCCAGACATCATGGTGAGTTGCGACGAAAGAGATAGAAGCCTGGAATATTTCAAACGCCACCCGCGTTTAATCGTAGAAGTTTTATCTCCAACAACAGCAGCATTCGATCGCGGAAATAAATTTGCCGACTACCGCACCTTAGAAACTTTACAAGAATACGTGCTGATTAACCAAGAAAGAATCAGTGTAGAATCCTACCAGCGCAATTCAGAAGGCCGCTGGGAACTTTACCCTTACGTTGCGGGCGAAGAAGTTCGCTTGGGTAGCGTAGATTTTCAATGCCCGATCGCACAAATTTACGAAGATGTTCTAGGAATCAGTTAAAATAGTCGATCGAACCGATATCAAAAATTTATCTGCGTTCATCCGCGTCCATCTGCGGTTAAACACTCCAAATTAACTATTCAAAAAATGTCCGCAATCTCTACCGTCACCGTTACCGTACCCGCTACAACCGCCAACCTGGGCCCAGGATTCGACTGCATCGGTGCCGCTTTAAGCCTCTACAACCGCTTACAATTCTCCCGACTCGAACCCTCAGCAACCGAGAAACTAAAAATTACCGTTACGGGCCAAGAAGCCGCCAAAGTCAAGACAGACGACAGCAATCTCCCTTATCAAGCTTTTCTCAAGTTATACGATCGCCTCCAACAATCGCCGCCGCCCGTAGCGATACATATAGATATGCAAGTGCCGCTGGCTAGAGGTTTGGGGAGTTCCGCTACAGCTATTGTCGGCGGGTTAGTCGGTGCAAATCAATTAGCCGGTGCGCCTTTGAGTCAGGTGGAAGTGATGCAGTTGGCGATCGAACTTGAAGGACATCCCGACAACGTTGTCCCCGCTTTACTCGGAGGATGTCGCCTCGCTGCTAGCAATCCACCAAGCGGTTCCTGGGAGATTTGCGATATTCCCTGGCATCCGAATATTGTCCCGGTGGTAGCGATTCCCGATTTTGAACTTTCTACAGCCGAAGCGCGCCGAGTTTTGCCCAGCGAGTACAGCAGGGCTGATGCGATTTTTAATGCCGCACACCTCGGTTTGCTGTTGCGGGCTTTGGAAACTGGCAATGAAAACTGGCTGCGCTGCGCCCTCCAAGACAAAATTCACCAACCTTACCGGCAATCTCTGATTCGGGGATATGAAGCGGTGCAACAAGCTGCGTTGAATGCAGGGGCTTGTGGAATGGTAATTAGCGGTGCAGGGCCGACGCTTTTGGCTTTAACGGATGCTACTAATGCTGGTGCGGTTGTGAGGGAAATGGCGGCTGCTTGGGGGGAATTTGGGGTGAAGGCTGATGTAAGGGCGATCGACCTCGACACCCAAGGAGCACAAGTCTCCAGTTAATTATTCCACTCCTGGAGGCCAGGATTAAGACAAATTCGCAAACTTTGCGTTCTTCTGCTGGAACCACAGCCGCATTTTTTGCCTAAATCCTATTGGATTGACTCTTGGCTGAGGTAATCAGCACACATCTGTTTATCCTCTTCTGTTGCTTTCGGGTTGGTTCGGAGATAATCGCTAATCCAGTTGTAGCCTAATGCCATTAGTTTATCAAAATCCCAAATCCAGAGTTTGATGGTTTTATCACTGCTTGCAGAAGCCAAAGTTTTGCCATCAGGACTAAAAGCGACGCTCCCGACAGAATCGCTGTGCCCGGTGAGGCTAGAGATGGGTTTTTGGGTTTGCAGGTGCCACAGTTTGATGGTCTTGTCAAAGCTTGCAGAAGCCAAAATCAAGCCATCGGGACTAAAGGCGACGCTCCCGACAGAATCGCTGTGCCCGGTGAGGGTAGCGATGGGTTTTTGGGTTTCCAGGTTCCACAGTTTGATGGTTTTGTCAGTGCTTGCAGAAGCCAAAGTCAAGCCATCGGGACTAAAGGCGACGCTCCCGACAGAATCGCTGTGCCCGGTGAGGGTAGCGAGCGGTTTTTGACTTTCCAAGTGCCACAGTTTGATGGTGTTGTCAAAGCTTGCCGAAGCCAATCTCTTGCCATCTGGACTAAAGGCGACGCTATAAACCGAATAGCTATGCCCGGTGAGGGTAGCAATGGGTTGTTGGGTTTGCAGGTTCCACAGTTTGATGGTGTTGTCACTGCTTGCAGAAGCCAATGTCTTCCCATCTGGACTAAAGGCGACATTATAGATTGGATTGCTATGCCCGGTGAGGGTAGCGATGGATTTTTGGGTTTCCACGTTCCACAGTTTGATGGTGTTGTCACCGCTAGCAGAAGCTAAAGTGTTGCCATCTGGACTAAAGGCGACGCTTCTGGCAGAACTGCTATGCCCGGTGAGGGTAGCGATGGGTTGTTGGCTTTGCAGGTTCCACAGTTTGATGGTGTTGTCACTGCTTGCAGAAGCCAATGTCTTCCCATCTGCACTAAAGGCGACGCTCAAGACCGAATTGCTATGCCCGGTGAGGGTAGCGATGAGTTTTTGGGTTGTTTGCAGATGCCACAGTTTGATGGTGTTGTCAAAGCTTGCAGAAGCCAATGTCTTGCCATCTGGACTAAAGGCGACGCTATATAGCGGATTGCTGTGCCCGGTCAGGGTAGCGAGCGGTTTTTGGCTTTCCACGTTCCACAGTTTGATGGTGTTGTCGAAGCTTGCAGAAGCCAAAGTTTTGCCATCGGGACTAAAGGCGAGACTAATAACAGAATTGCTGTGCCCGGTGAGGGTAGCGATGGGTTGTTCGATTTGCAGGTGCCAGAGTTTGATGGTGTTGTCAGTGCTTGCAGAAGCCAAAGTTTTGCCATTGGGACTAAAGGCGACGCTCAAGACCGAATTGCTGTGCCCGGTAAGGGTAGCGATGGGTTTTTGGCTTTGCAGGTTCCAAAGTTTGATGGTGCTGTCACGGCTTGCAGAAGCCAAAGTTTTGCCATTGGGACTAAAGGCGACGCTCCAGACCGAATTGCTGTGTCCAGTGAGGGTAGCGATGGGTTTTTGGCTTTGCAGGTTCCAAAGTTTGATGGTGCTGTCACGGCTTGCAGAAGCCAATGTCTTGCCATCGGGACTAAAGGCGACACTAATGACCGAATTGCTGTGTCCGGTGAGGGTAGCGATGGGTTGTTGGGTTTCCAGGTTCCACAGTTTGATGGTCTTGTCAAAGCTTGCAGAAGCCAATGTCTTGCCATCTGGACTAAAGGCGACACTAATAACCGAATTGCTGTGCCCGGTGAGGGTAGCGATGGGTTTTTGGCTTTCCAAGTGCCACAGTTTGATGGTGTTGTCACTGCTAGCCGAAGCCAAAGTTTTTCCATCTGGACTAAAGGCGACGCTAATGACCACATTGCTATGCCCTTCCAAATGATTGCGCTCTTTTACTGCGGACACTGCTTGTTGCAGCGCAGCTATCACTCGTCCTCTAAGATGTTTTGTCGTCTCGGCTGAAGAATCTAGTTGTTTGAATGCTTGCCCTGCCTTTAATGCTTCCAACAGTGCTTGGAATGTCTGTCCTGAACGAAATGATTCATTAGAAAAAGCCGTTTCCTGGATGACATTTGCTAAATTCTGAGCTTGAGTGACTTTATAGGTGGCCAATTGCTCTGCTTTAATTAGCGTCTGATTCGCTTGAGTCAAAATTTTATTCGCTTGTCTCTGGGCTTCTAACTCTCGTTCAACTTCCCGTTGTTGGACTTCCCGGCTGGCAGTTAAAAACTGATAATCCAAATCGCTCAAACTTTTGCCGACTGCCCAAGTTTGAGCATCTTGCAAAGCCTGACCCCGCAAGAGTCGCGATTCATCTTTACAATCAGACTCTATCCAAGCTTGAAAACTTTGGCTGTAAGGGCGGAGATTCGCTAATTGCTTTTCCACCCAATCTCGGTTAAAAACCGATTGATAAATTGGGTTATAAACTTTAAGTTTGCCAGAGTGCTTAACCACCAATCCAGTTAACCGCAGTTCCATTTGTTCGGGACTATCATCAGTCGCTATTTCATTGTGCTGCAAAATTTGCTGATATAGTCCCAATAACCTACTTGCCCGTTGTTCGCTGCGTAAAATGCGATCGCGAATCGTCTTCAAGTGTTCCGGTTCATCCTGCCCTTCCCAATTCTCAATCACCTTTTCTCTAACTAAATTTCCTACCCAGTCGGCGGGAGTTTCTATAAATGCATAGTTGGCACGATCGAGCAGTATTTTACAAATTTTTTGAGTTAAAAACGGCTGTCCGCCAGTCCAATATAAAACAGCTTCTAACAAAGCTTGCGAATTTTCTGCTGGAGTTTCTAACCCAACCGCCAAAGGCTGTGCTTCGGCTAATTGAAACCCCGTTAACTCTATCCCTCGACCAATATTAAACGGAGTGCGTCGCTTGTCTTGAATTAA
>NZ_JAUBSX010000055.1:0-49271 GCF_036704885.1 Microcoleus sp. F4-D5
AAACTTATGTTTTGCCGAGCTTGAATTGCCCATCAAGTGCGATCGCAATTTTTCCTAACTTATTCAGTAAGCCCTAAATAAAACTCCGAGTTCTGCATCGATGCTTATTAGAAGCGAATAATTTCGATCGTGCATCGCGATCTCTGAAAACAGACATCAAATTCTCGAAAGAAGTTCGTTTGCCCGAGAATTAAGGGAATCTGAGAAGCTTGCGCCCAGGCAAATGCTAGGCGAACGGGTTCCAGATTCCCAATTTGAACATCTACAAATACACCCCGCGCCTCAACGCTTGCCAGATTTCCAGCCAATGGCAAGCGGACAGTTTGTTCCTCCCAAATTGCACCCAATTGCAGACCAATGTCATAAGGTAATAGATTGACCGCAGACCCAGTATCTAGCAGTGCATTCGCCGAGACAGAAAAGCCTGCATGAATCAGAGTGATGGGAATCGTGGGTAATGCTTCATCGTCAGAAAAGGGAAACTAGATCGAACTAGGCATGAGTAGATGCCTCTCGATCGTCCTGAATCATCTGCATCATAATGTTTGCAGCTTCCGTTGCATCGTAGGGCGACCAAACTGGATACTCTGATGCAGAAAAGATGACTTGTAATTCAGCGTCTGGGATTTGTGCGGCTAGGAGTTTGAAGAGTGATAATTTGTCTGACTGGCTCAGATTGTTCACCAAAGGAATTAACTCAGCGAGAGACATGGTTTAAACTCCCAGAAGTACGAGAATACATCTATCATAAACGCTGCCTGACTTTGTAGATGATTTGGAAGCTCGATCGACAATTAAGAATTCCGGTGGATAAATGCCGCCCTACATTACCAACACTAATTGCTGCTTTATTCTACGATTTATCAACAGATAAAAAAATCAAAATCCCTTCAATCGGTGAAAAACGGGAACGGGAATTGCCCTCTCCTACAGCTAGGACTTGATATGATATCTACGAGCAAGCCAACTGGTTGAGCCAACAATCCCCGTACCTTGATAGTCGGGGAGTGTCAACAACAACTATCAAGGCAACTCAACCGAACTCGGTTTAGCAATGTGAGGCAAGCCCCAGCCCAATTTTTCCCGCAAAATGTGGAAAAACTCAAAAGATTGCACCCGAATAAACCGGGCTGGGTATTGAGCTCGCTCGACTTGCACCCAATCTTCCGGCAGAACATAACATCCGCCGTTACCGTCTACCACCATTACCAGGCGGTTCGGACTCGCCGGCAAAATCTTGACCGGCTCGGTGTTGGAAAACACCAAAGCCCGCGAAGCCATTGAATGCGGGCAAATAGGCAGCAACTGCAGCACCGGCACTCCGGGAATGATGACAGAACCGCCGGCAGAAAGGGCGTAAGCTGTCGATCCTGTGGGAGTCGCGATGATGACTCCATCTGCGGCAATGTCAATAGAGGCGTGCTGACCTATAGCCACTTCAAAATGACACATACAAGTCAGCGGTTCCCGGTGCAGCACCATTTCATTGAGACAAAGGGCTTCCCAAAGGCAGTCGTTTTCTCGAAACAGCCGCACCGCCAGCATCGATCTTTCTTCGATTTCGTATTCTCCGGCGATTACCTTTTCCAAAGCTTGCGGCAGCAAGTTCAGGTAAGTTTCTGTTAAAAAGCCCATGTGACCGGTATTGACAGTCAGCAGCGGCACTCCAATCGGAGCGACTTGGCGAAATGCCGACAGCACCGTACCGTCGCCGCCCAAAACCACTGCAAACTCCATGTCGCTGTCAAAACCGGGGGGGACGAGTTGTTCGATCGGGTTGTGGCACATCGGGCGATCGGGGCTAGAATAGCCCAGAATTCCTCCCGAACCAGAAACCGAGCAAACCTCCCAGCCGCGGGCAGTCAGCTTGTCTTCCAACTCTGCGGCGATGCGACAAGCCACAGGTTTAACGTCGTTGTATATAATCCCAGCTTTCGGCACTTTAAAATGTAAAGGGCATTTTTTGTTTACTCCGTTTTTTAGTTTTAAGCTGCTCGTACTCTATTTCCTTGAGCTTCTTCATAATCAGATTAAAGTATTCTTCGAGATAAGACTCCAAAGTAGTAGTTTCTTTGGGGTCGAGTCCGAAGACACTGTAAACGTCATCCATCGGAGCTTTCAAGGGTTTTCCGGCTGCCAAAACTTCTGAAAAAGCCAATCTGTCAGCTACGTTCCAACTCCACTGAAAGAACTTAGCAAATTGACGAGTAGCCTTCAACAAGGCGTCTGGGGTGCGCGTAATTTTGGCTTGCTTCCCTGACAGCCGTTCGCACAACCGCACGATTTCTTCAGCATCCCAAGCGCGATTTCCCACCACCGGAAAGCTTTTTTTCTCGGTTTCGGGAACGGAAAGGGCCCGGACGGCAAATTTAGCAACGTCCTGAGTGTTCATGTAGGCAAGGGCGGAAGGCTTGTTGGGCAGCCAGACTGCCTGATTGTCCAAAATCGGCATTGCATACAGGCTCAGCAGTCCTTGCAAAAAGCCGCAAGGTCTCAAGATTGTGTAGTCTAGACCGGATTCTGCTAAGAACAGTTCGGTACAGCGCTTGATTTCCAACAAGGGGACTTGGGGATATTTCTCAGCGTCGAGAAAGGAAAAGAATATGTAACGCTTGATGCCTGCTGCTGCTGCTGCTTGGATCAGCGATACTTTTCCGTCCCAGTCTACTCTTTTGATGCTTACAGAATCCCCGGCACTGGCTGTTGCTGCATCGATAATAGCACTGACGCCTTCTAGGGCCGGAGGCAGACTGTCTGGCTGGCAAAGGTTCCCCGGTACGAGTTCAGCGCCCCATTCTTTCAAAAATGCAGCTTTTCTGTAACTTCTGACTAAACAGCGCACCTGGTAGCCCTCGTCTAGGGCGCGGCGGGCTATTTGGCGACCGAGAGTGCCGGTGGCACCTAAAATCAATAAAGTCATCTAGGGATTAATTATGAATCTTAAACTTTCTATAAGATGGTATCAGGTTTTTGTTAAGTTTTTTATAAAAAACTTAACAAAAACCCGATCTTTTCTCATTTTAGGCTTGAGATATTCGCCAGAAGGCTTGCTTCCGGCAGCAAGTAGACTCTAGAAGGCAGAAGGTAGAAGGCTTCTGAAGGATTTGTTGAAAAAAACTTATTCTTCGCCGCCTTGCAATTTGAGCAGGAGGAAGCCTCCACCTATACCCACGAAAATTAGGGAAAAGGACAAAAAGGCTGCATTGAAAATTTCAGGATTCATGGTTTGATATGTCCAATTGGGCGATCGCATTAAATAAAGATAATATAATTTGGGGCAACCAGCTACCTGAATGCTAAGATTTCAGTGCCGAAATTCCTGTATTTTGTTGGAGAGAACTGCCTTGAGTCTCGATCGGGAATCAAAACTAGCTGTAACTCTGGGAGATCCGGCGGGAATTGGCCCGGAAGTGATTCTCAAGGCTTTGGCAGATCCGGCTGCTGCTTTAACGGTCGCGGTTATAGGTTCTAGGATAGTTTTGCAGCAAACTTACGATCGGTTGCGATCGAGCAATCCAGCAGCAGAAGCGGCAAATCCCGAAACATTAAACATTATTGATATTGAACCAGACAGCAAGTGGGGCGAAATAGTCCCCGGTGTCGGGAGTGCAGCTAGCGGGGCGGCTAGCTTTGCTTACATGGAAAGCGCGATCGCCCGTACCATCGCCGGCGAATTCTCCGCCATCGTGACAGGCCCGATTTCCAAAACTTGCTGGCAGGCGGCCGGTTACAATTATCCCGGACAAACAGAACTACTCGCAGAAAGGGCGAAATCGCAGCGGTTCGGAATGCTGTTTGCCGCCACATCTCCACACAGCGGCTGGACGCTGGTAACTTTACTCGCTACCACACATATTTCGCTCCGTCAAGTACCCGATGCTTTGAGTCCAGAATTGCTGAGTGAAAAACTAGAATTACTGATACACTGTTTGCGCGAAGATTTTGGGCTGGAAAGACCGAAAATTGCGATTTCGGGCTTAAATCCTCACAGCGGCGAAAATGGCAAACTGGGAAATGAAGAGCAAGACTGGATGATACCTTGGTTGGAAACGCAGCGCGATCGCTTTCCTAAAGTGCAGTTAGACGGGCCAGTCCCCCCCGATACCCTGTGGGTAAAACCGGCTAAAGTTTGGTACGGTTTAGCCAAGGAAGCTCACGACGGTTACTTGGCAATGTACCACGACCAGGGGTTGATTCCAGTAAAATTGATGGCTTTCGATCGAGCAGTCAACACTACAATTGGCTTGCCCTTTGTCCGCACATCTCCCGATCACGGCACAGCTTTTGATATTGTAGGTCAAGGGCTTGCGGATGCCTCCAGCATGAAAGCAGCATTGCAGTTGGCGGCTCAGTTGGCTAGTCGCAGAACAGCAGTTAAAATAAGGCGATAGCTTTACTAAGCCTGACGCTTGGAAAAATTGTCTCATTCCTATTGATTTTCGCTGGGGTGAGGCGGCAAGCAATCTGGTAATTTTATTCGGTCGATAAAAATCACGTTTTGGTAGCGCAGTATGGCAGGATCTAATGATAATTCAAACAAAATATATCAATCAGAAAAAGATGTTTCTGATGCAACTATGCCAAGTTCTAAAGCTGGAGAGCAACTTCAGGAATTGCTAACCATACTAACTGAATTCCAATTATTGAAAAAATCCAACAAAGAACCAAGCGAGCTGAAATTACCGCTTTCTGAAAAGTCAGTTCAGCGATTAGAAAATGAGGAAAATCGGCGCAAACAATTGTCTTTCCTGATCGAATCACCGAGTATTGTACCGGAAGTATTAACTAACGAGGAAGAGATCCCACTTCAAAGACGAGAAAACAATAATGAGGAACCCGATTTATCTACAGCCCGGAAGGCAGCAAAAAAAAATCTGCCGTCGGAGGACGAATTAGAACAAGCAGTAGAGGAGTTTAAGCGGTTGCAACAACTGCTATTTGAAAGGGATTTACCGGAATTTTACAGTAATGTTTTGAGCGTGGAACAAAGGTTAGAAAATTTTGAGAATTTGATGTCTGAACCCCAAGAGTTGATGGGTTTACTGAGACCGTTAATTCCTGAGTTAATGAGAGATGAATTAGAGGGGTTGAAGTCGGAATTTAAAAAGGCGATAGAACTCGCTAGCAATGATAAAATGAATCGGCTCGAATTGCAGACAAAATTAGCGGATTTGGAAAATCAAATTGCTAACTTCAACCAGCAGCCACTGCCGAATGCAGAACATTTAATGCAACGGTTGATGCCGGTAGTGGGCGAGTTGCTCAAGCGTAAGGTAGAGGAGTCTAAGTTAGAGGTAGCTTCGGCGATCGCACCGACAGTCAATCAAGTAATTCACAATCAAAACGGACTTGAAGAAAAAGTAGTAAGAATTGAAGATAAATTTGCAAATATTCAGCAGCGTTACCAGCAGCAACCGGAAGATTTAATCAAGCAGCTAGTGCCAGTAGTTAGCGATTTGCTGAACCGCAAAATTAGTGAATTAAAGTTAGAGGTTGTAGAAGCTGTCGCCCCCTCAGTACAGGTAAGAATAGCTTGGGTAGAAATAGAAGAAAAAGTATTGAGCATCGTCGAACGGCGGCTGGCTACGCAACAGTCGCCAATTCAGAAGCCAGAAGAGATAATGGCGATACTAATGCCAGAAATAACTGATTTACTGAACCGGAAAATCGACGAATCAAAATTACAGGTAGCAGCGACGATCCAACCTTTGATAGAATCAGCAATTCTTCAAAGAGAAGTTCAAGGAAAATTGAGCGACATAGAAAGTAGACTAAATAATCTTCAACGACAGCAAAAGTCTCAGCCGGAAGAAATAATGGCAAGATTGATGCCGTTAATGATTGAGTCGCTGAACCGGAAAATCGAGGAGACAAAGTTAGAGGTGAGAGAGGCGATCGCGCCCGGTGTCAACACGGCTATTCAAAACAGCGGTATTGCAGTACAAATATTAAATAATGAAAGTAAGATTGTCGAAGTTCAGCAGCAAGTTTTAGCTGAGATCGAAGGGTTGATGGCAAAAATAATGCCAGTGATTGTAGAGATGCTGTCCCGAAACATCGGGGAAGCAAAGCTAGAGATAGAATCTGCGATCGCCCCTACCGTAGATGCGATCGTTCAGAATAAAAGGATCGATCGAAGACTCGAGACTATCGAACAAAAGATTGTGGCGATCGAACACCGGATTTATGAATCGACAGACTTGTTTACCGATTTACTCAAACCTTTGATTGACGAACTGATGGTTAGCCATCACGCCCAACTGCAAAAGTCGGTCATCGAGTCTATTTTACCATTGTTAGATGAAGTAGTAAATTATAATTACAGGCTCAACGATAAAGTAGGGGAACTAGATCGCAAAATTACTGATGCTGAATGGGGAGGCGATCGGGAAGAATTAGTGGCCAGAATTAAAAACATCTTTCCCGAAATGATGCTTCAAACAATTAATGAGTCAAAAAAATCATTTACTGAAACAATAACCCCGATAATTGATGAAGTAATTAATACCAAAACCCGAGAAAACAGGCAATCAATGGGAGTAGCCATATCCCCGGCTATTCCTGTGGGAATCAGCCAGAGAGTCAGTGAATCGCCCGATGAAATTGCAATGGCGATCGCGCCGGAAATGGCCGCCGCTATCAAACAGCAAATTCATCTCAAGCGAGAAGCAATGTCGGATGCACTTTATCCGATTATCGGAAGCACGATTTTAAAATACATCGCCGAGATGATGCGGGAGATTAATGAAAAACTCGAATCATCTTTAAGTCCCGAGGGAATTAGCCGTAAAATTAAAGCCAAATTGCAGGGAATTTCGGAAGCAGAATTGCTGATGAAAGAAACAACACCGCTGAGTGTGAAAGCTGTCTTTTTAATTCAAGCACAATCGGGCTTAGTAATTTCAGCAGTGCAGCAGTCTGAACGCGAACAGCTAGAATCCGAGATGGTAGCGGGGATGCTGACTGCTATTCGCGCTTTTGTCAACGATTGCATCTCTCAGTCGGGAAATATTGCAGAGATTGATGCTATAGAATACGGCACATCTACGATCGTACTGGAAGTAGCGGGTTCGTGTTATCTGGCAGTAGTTATGCAAGGAGAAACCCGCCAGTGGTTCAAGTACAAAATGCGAGCGATTTTCAAAAAGATTGTTGAAGAATACGGGAGTCAAATAGAGTCATTTAATGGCGATCCAGCCACGGTGCCGCCAGAAATCAACTCGAATTTGCAAAAATTAATTGATACAGAGGTAAAAGTTAAATCTCCTAAAATTCCAATTTTACCCATTATCGGTTTGGCAGCGTTAGGTTTAATTGGCGTACCTTGGGGAATTCATCAATACCGCAGCTCAGTTGCAGCCAGCTTAGAAGCAGATACAAATTTAGCATTACAATCTGCGCCGGAGTTATCAGTTTATCGCCTCGCGGCTGATGTTAAAGATAAAGTATTGGAGATTTCGGGACGAGTGCCGAATCAAAATCTACGATTGAAAGCGGAAAAAATTGCTCAGCAAGCGGCTCCACAATCAAGAATTGAAAATAAAATTATAGCCGTTGAAGTACCTCCCGATCCAGCTTTAGTCGAAGCCGATGTCAAGCGGACGGCTGCTCTTTTGAATAAAGTAGAAAGCATTGATATTTCGGCTCGCTATGCAGAGGGCAAAGTCGCCGTTGCAGGCAGCGTGAGCAAAGTGCCCGATGCTCAGAAAATAACTCAAGCTTTTGAGAAAATTCCGGGGGTGAAGTCTGTAACAAATACAGTGATAATAGGAACTCCACCGCCGCCAAAGATCATAATGCCAGTTCGCGTGTATTTCGGTGCAGGTTCGGCAAGTTTGCAGGCGAAAGATGTAGCACAAAAGCTTAGCAAAGTCAAGGAATATATGGAGAAAAATCGCACTAATAATTTAAGGATTGTTGGCTACAGCGATTTTAAAAGCACTCCGGCCGAAAATCAAAAGTTGGCACTGGAAAGAGCGACAAATGTGAAAAATATTTTGGTTAGACAAGGGATAAATGGCAACAGAATAGAAGTTGCTTCTACGAAGGGTCGTCCCGAAGGTGTGGAGGCAAATCAACCGCTGTGGCTGAGCAGATTGGTAGTATTTGAGGTGATAAATTAAAATAGGGAATGGGGAATAGGGAATGGGGAATTGGGCCTAAAAGCATCGGGCATCGGGCATTGTTGACTGTTAACTGTTGACGGCGTTGAGTGATGACAACTGACAACTGACAACTGATATCTAGTCCGGTAGCATCCGACTTGTATGGGGGGCGGGTTTATGAGATTGTAGATTACAGGCAATTATTGTTAGTGAACCCGCCCCTTGTATCTACAAGATTCCTACAAGTCCGAATCCTGCCGGAAACAATATGACAACTGAACTACTGACAACTGACAACGGCCCACTGCCCACTGTCAACAGACTCTTAAATTAATCGAACTCGGCCGGAGGTAAAGGCTTGTATTCGATCGCCCGCCAAGCATATTAGCAAGCGGCCGCTTCCGTCAATGCCGGCGGCTTCTCCGCAGATGGTTTCCGAGGAAAGTTCGATCGCCACCGGGCAGCCAATCAAGGCATCGCGGCGGCGCAATTCCGGCAAAAGTAGCGCTAAACCCGACTTGGAGGGTGGCCTGTCTGTGGTGGAAAACATATCGGCTAGTTCGAGTAAATAGTGCCGCAGTCGATCGAGCAAACACAGTTCATCTGGTACTGTACCAGCAATAGAATGCAAGCTTACCGCATTGCCGAGATCCCTTTCATCCAATCCCGCAGCCGCGAAATCTACGCAGCGGTTGAGTCCAATTCCGACAACGGCGCGAGTTTTGCCCAAAGCATTGCCGTTCGTAGCTTCGCAGAGAATTCCGGCTAATTTGCGGCGATGTATCCAGACATCGTTTGGCCATTTGAGGCGCAGCATATCGCGACAGTCGGGAACCAAATCTTCGATCGCGTAAATCACCGCTAAACCGGCTGCTAAACTGAGTCCCGGCAACAGATTGGGGTTGAGGTTGTCGAGTACAAAACTGGCAGTTAAGACACCAGTTGGGGCGTGCCAGGTGCGCCCGTGTTGACCGCGCCCGCTGGTTTGCCGCTGAGTAAATACTGCATCTCCGTGGTGGAGTTGGGCCGCGCGGGCGATTGCCCAACTGTTGGTACTCGGACAGGTATTTAACGAGTTTAGCCAGTGAGGGAGGTTTGGGCGATCGGGTTCTGGGGTTACGGGCACGGGAGTTAAGGGCAATTCAGACAAGGTTTGATTTGTAGTATTTGATATCTCAAAGCTGATTATCGCAGGGCGATTAATCTTTTGTGCGAGGCAAGAAAAAGCCCGGCTTGGCTTTGAACTTTCTGGTTTTACCGTCGATTCAGAGGACGATCGTGCTGCTTTTCCGCCTTGCCGCATCAGCCCATCCTGGCAACCAAATTCGGATCGCTATGACAATCAGGTAATTCAAGTGCGATGAACCTCGGTCCGATTGTGCCACTTGTCCTGTTCCCTCTCAATTTACTCGTTCGCCTGCCTCAGTCGGCGTTCTGACTCTGAAACCTCAACCTCTTAGCGTTATGCCCTGCTGGCTGGTATTGAGAGCTCGCTTTCTCTGTTTAACTCGTGTTTTTGGTTGGCGTTACGATCGCTACATGGGTCTTGCCAAAACTCCTCTACAAAATAGGGTGACTGCTGCGATGAATCTCTCCAGAATCCAGGCAATAGGGCGCAACATTCCGATTGGTTTGACCGGTGTTTCTAGTTTTTCCGCTCTTTTTACCTGTGCCGGATCGTAGTTCTCTGGCGATGATTGTGGGATGTTTGGTTTCCACTCTTTTTTGATTCGCCAACAGTCTCTTGAAATCGCCGTAAATTGGTGTTTTTATGCTGAGATGATGTTGTTGTTCACCTCAACCTCCGAATAATTAATGCTCAACTATCACGGGCGTTCCAACTGCGACTTTCTCAAATAAAGCCTGTGCGTCTTTATCAAACATTCTCACGCAGCCGTGAGAAGCCGCCCCCCCGATCGACTCTGGATTCGGAGTACCGTGAAAACCAATCACATTCTTGCCATCCGTCCAAAACCCCATCCATCTACTCCCTAAAGGATTGTCCGGCCCAGCAGGAATAAGTTCTCCAGTCCAAGGATTTTGCCAAACTGGATCTTTGATCATTTGCATAACTTTAAAATTGCCTGTAGGAGTTTCCCAGCCACCTTTTCCCACAGCAACCGGGAAACTGGCTTGCACCTTATTTTGTCGGTAAACATAGACGCGGCGTTCTCGCAATTTCAGCACTAAACGCACTTCTTCAATTGGATTTACCGGAGGTTTTGGTTCCTGGGGAATATATATAAATGGTTCTCCCAAGGGCGGTAATTCTGGGGCTGCGAGATTCGGCAATTTTGCCTCGGATGTAGACCCCTGCGCTGCGATCGCACTATTGCTTGAAGTAGCCACCTGTTCGGCAGTCGCCTGCTGCTGTAGGCCTGCCGAAAGCGCGGCTGCACTCAAGCTCAGTACAATTAACTTGTTAAATAAAAATTTGCTGTTCACCATTGTTTTGTTCGCTAAACTCCTAACCAGCAGTTCCTACAAAGTTCCTGTCTAATTATCCGCAAACCGCACCCAATCTGAAAAGTTTTGAGATGGCTTTTTGACGGCAACTGCGCTGCACAGTTTTTATTTGAAATTCCACCACTGATAAGTTGTAACTCAACACAAAGCTTAAGCAATAATACCATAAAAACAAGGTTTTTATGCGCGTCTCAGTGGAGTTACGCAATAGATTGTAGTGAAAAAAACCGGCTTATGCGTAAATCTTGCAATAAAATGATTAAAGTTTACCTCCGACTAATTTGATTTTTTAGCAATGGCCCGCTGGCGATCGAAAATTGAAACTATGGCGCTGCTGCCTCCGGCAAGCACAATCTGTCTTTGGGTAGAGTTGCCCCCAGCAACAGTTAGGTTGGCTGAAAAAAAACTGCAACGGTCGATCGAACAAACTCAATATATCACGCCTCCACGGAGAGAGATACGAACTGCTGAACTTGTTGTAAATCTGGAACTTATGATGTAAAATATAGTCTTTCAATAATTGTTCGATAATCTTTTTTTGAGATTGTCATAAATTTCCTACTCTGGGGATTAAACTGGATTAGGTATAGAGGTTGGGACTTTCGCGCAGCGGAAGCAAACCCGACCCTCAATAGAAGTTAATGTGAGGTTTCAATGCGTCTTCAGAAGATAAAATTATTGACAGGTGCAACCCTGTCGGTGCTAATTTCGGCGGTCTCAGTACATCCTGCGATGGCTAACCCTGCAACTGAAATAGCCCAAACGCAGACCACCACCACAGCCAACACTCGAACCATTGTCGGTTTTGTCAAAAGTATTGTCGGCGACGTAGTAACTATTCGCGAAGAAAACGCGCCGTACAGGACTCTCAGGATTCAAAAATGCGTCCTGAAAATTATTGGTCTCGTACCGGGAATGAAAGTCAGAGCCACCATAGCCGGCTCTCAGATACAAAATATCGCGGTGATCCCCGATTATAAGGTGGTAGCCACAACGGTTGTTCGTCCCCCAACCCCAGCACCGGCTCCTCGTCCGGCCCCAGAACCGCCACCGCGTCCGGCTCCTCGTCCGGCTCCGGCTCCGGCTCCGGCTCCGGCTCCCCGTCCAATTCCGGCTCCGGCTCCCCGTCCGGCTCCTGTGAGAGGACTTTGGTAGAGCTAGGTTATACTATTTTAGATTTTCGATTTTAGATTTTCGATTGAAGATTGGCAATGGGAATCAAGCAATTTGACCCCGGCTTCCCGCATTCTTCCTGGGGTCTGTTTCTAAAATCTAAAATCTAAAATCTAAAATCTAAAATCGATTGACCGATCGATCTCAAGGTTTGAAACACTGACCTACACTTGCATTCTTGTTTGCAACGGGTATAGGTAATCGGTAAATGAAATTAAGCCACCGCGCCGGCGGTGGCTTAGCTGTTTAATAGCAGTTAGAATAATAGAATTGTCCAGCAATTGTTGAGAAATCGCTGCTATGTATTACTTGCGTTTCTTGCTGCTAATTCTGCTGTTGCCGGTGCTTGCCTGCGATCGACGTACAGATGCGATCGCCCCTGCTGTGGGCGACAACGGCCCCCTGTCGCAAATTCCCTCCCGTGCACCGCTGACAAATGTTGGGACAAATCAAATTGTACCGACCAAACCGCTTTCGCCGCAGCCAATCCGCATTGTTGCAACTGCTTTGCCGCAGCCAGGAGCCAGCGACAGCGCCTCAAAACCTCCTCAAGTAGTACCGATTCCCGCATCGCCAGTGCTGCGAGTGCCTCCTGGCTTTGTCGTCAACGTTTTTGCTGATAATTTAGATGCTCCCCGATGGCTGGCTTTGACGCCCACAGGTGATGTTTTGGTAACAGAAACGCGGCAGAATCGGATTTCGCTGCTGCGCGATGCCAACGGCGACGGCGTTGCTGAGGTTCGCAAAACTTTTGCAAATGCCCAAAACGGGTTAAATATTCCCTTTGGCATGGCTTTTTCCGACCGCTATTTTTTCCTCGGAAATACCGCTGAAGTCCGCCGTTTTCCCTACACAAAAGGCCAGGAACAATTGACAGGTACCGGTCAAAAAATTGCCGATTTACCGGGCGGCGGCTACAACCAACACTGGACGCGAAATGTTGTCGTTTCCCCCGACAATAGCAAGCTTTTCGTATCAGTTGGATCGCAGTCTAATGCCGATGTCGAACCGCTGCCGAGAGCGTCTGTTCAAGTGATGAATTTCGACGGCCAGAACAAGCAAATTTTTGCTTCCGGTTTGCGAAATCCGGTGGGATTGGATTTTCACCCAAAAACCAATCAACTCTACACAACAGTCAACGAACGCGACGGTTTGGGAGATGATTTGGTGCCGGATTACTTAACAAGAATTCGTCAAGGCGAGTTTTACGGCTGGCCTTACACTTATTTTAAGCCGAATTTGCTCGACCCGCGCCACGCCAGAAACGGCAATAGCGATCGACCTGATTTAGCGGCTAAAACATTAATGCCAGACGTGCTGTTTCAGGCGCACTCGGCCGCTTTGGGGCTTCAGTTTTACGACGGCAAAACGTTTCCCAAAAGATTTCTCAACGGGGCATTTGTGGCGTTTCGCGGCAGTTGGAACCGGAACGCTGGAACTGGTTATAAAATCGTGTTTGTACCTTTTAATGCGGCGAACGGACGCCCTCAAGGTTATTATGAGGATTTTCTGACTGGTTTTCTGACAGATCCGTCGGGCCCGAAAACTTGGGGAAGGCCGGTTGGTTTGCTGGTTTTACCTGACGGGAGTTTGCTGTTTACTGAGGAAGCTAACAACCGGATTTATCGGGTGCAGTATCGCCGCTGAGGATTGGGCGATCGATAAATTATTCACCATCGTATACTTTTTTTGAATCAACAATGGATCTTCTTTTCTAATTTCACTATTCAATTTGAGAGTCGCTGGCTTGGGGCGGGTTTTGTAGAGAGATTGTCTGCTGTTGGTTCTGATTGCTGGCTAAAACCGCCTCTACAAGCCTCGAATATATCAGAACGATCGAGGTTTGGCGATCGCGCTTTAAAATCCCGAACCGGGTTGTGTCAGAAATTCGGCTTCTTCCGGAGTTGTTTCGCGTCCGAGAATTTGATTGCGGTGGGGAAATCTCCCAAAACGCTCGATTATTTCCAAATGCTGCAGCGCGTATTCAATGAGTGAATCGCTGTCAGGTTCGCCGCTGAGTTGGCGAAATAGTTTGACAGATTTTTGCTGGTTTTCTAAGTTTTCGCTGTGTTGAAAAGGCAGATAAACAAATAATTTTTGTACAGTCAGCAATTCGCGATCGAAGTTATGATTAACAGCGTATTCGGCGGTGGCTAAAGCTTTGCTGTCTGTGGCGAATGCTTGGGGCGTACCGCGAAACATATTGCGCGGAAATTGATCGAGCAGTATAATTAATGCGAGGCAATTTTCGGGGGAATCGTGCCAGGAGTCGAGTTGACCGGAGGCGGCGAGTTCGTATTGCTGCATAAAGCGCGATCGCACTTGGGCATCAAAATCCGCATCTTTTTCAAACCATTTCTTTTGGACTTTGCCAAACTCAGGAGACTGCGATCGACCAAACCAAAAATCTAAAACTTCATTCATTAGCAATCTAGCGTGCGATTGATTGTTGATGGCAATTTAGGTATCTGTAGTTGCACAAAATCTACTTGATGTGCAACTACAAATCCAGGGATTAATTATTACCAAAGATGACTCCACCCAAACACAGGTACTTGCTTTCCGACGCGATCGAGGGTCGAGAAAAAAATTAGATTACAGAGTTTAAGCTTCCAGATTCGTCTGTTATCGAGTAAATCTCAAATCTCAAATCTCAAATCTACTGACT
This sequence comes from Microcoleus sp. F4-D5, assembly GCF_036704885.1. NCBI lineage: Bacteria > Bacillati > Cyanobacteriota > Cyanophyceae > Oscillatoriales > Microcoleaceae > Microcoleus > Microcoleus sp. F4-D5. The sequence continues at coordinate 14,413 of NZ_JAUBSX010000055.1, forward strand.
TAGGAACTTTTGTTTTCGGGTGCTTAAATTTAGGAACTAGCAAACAGTCTGTCCCAAGTTTTGCCTCCTACAACTCCGTCTACATGAAGGTGATTTTGTCGCTGAAATCTTTTCACTGCATCTTCGGTTGTCGGCCCGAACACGCCATCAATTACGATCGGGTGTGAGGACAAGCCCCGCGCGTTCAACAACTTTTGCAGTTTCTTCACATCTTGCCCTTTCGAGCCGCATTTTAAAATCCTTTTATGGTGTCTGACTACTGGTTGATGGCAATCATCAGTGTAGCAAACTGCGGAACCCGCTGCATAGTTTGCTCTACTTGTGCCTGTCAAAACTAATAGACCTAGAATTGCTAGTAAATAATAAAAAGTCTGTTTTCCTGCCATACTTTCCCTGTTAATTTTCTCAAGCGTTTTTTGCAAGAAGTTTGACGATTGTTTGAGAGTGAGAAACCGGGTTTCTGAGATGGACGCATCCCATCTCGACCGGGTTTCTGGCAACAATCAACCGACATTTTACAATATAAGTGGCTTTACTGCAAAATCTCGGATCGTGCAAGTTAAATTTTGTTGCTCTTTGGTAGCAGCAAAGGTAACAATAACTTCGCAAGCAACAGCAACTGTCAGCATTACCAAGTTTCGCGCCAGCGGGTAATCGCAAACGTCATCATTCGCCGCTGAAGGAACCCGATAGTGTTGGTTCCAAATTATTTCCGAGTAATCGGCAGCTAATCCGACGTGCACGCAGGGAAGGGAGACACCCGCACAGTAATCCTTGACTGCTTGCCGCCCGACACTGTTATCAAAAGTATCGATGACTGTGGCGCTGTTGGCTAGCAGCCGATCGGCATTTGCGGCTGTCAATTCTTTCGAGTGCGCGTCAATGCTGACTCCCAAAGCGCGGTAGAGGTGGTTGGCGAGAATCTTGGCTTTGAATGCGCCGATATCCGATCGATAATAGGGTTGAGTGGAAAGGTTGCGTTCCTCGATGCGATCGCGATCGATGACTTTTAACTGACAAAAGCCCGATCGCGCCAGACTTTCTGTAATATTCGCACCCAAAGCGCCCGCGCCGCAAACCGTTACCGGGAAATTTTCGATCTGCGACATCACTGCGGCACTTCTGTAAAGTTGTTCGTGAAAAAATATACTCATGGTAATCAAGAATTAGCGATTTTCGACGACTCCAACCAATGAATGCAAGTCGAAGTCTTTGTCCAATCCGCTGAGACAAATGCCCGCACTCATAACTGTCAAGTCATTTTTGGCGATCGCAGAAGTGTGGTGTTCTCCCGTTCCGCTAGTCCATTCAACCAGCCAATAATTTTCGCGATCGAAAAAATCCCGCAATTCACCGCCACCCATTTTCAACGCCCGCTGCAAGCGCTTTTCTTCCCGCACTTTCGGATCGAAATCTTTAATATTTCGGGACACCAATTCGTAAACAGCCCGCATTTCCGGCGTCATCCCTTTAAAGCGAACTTCTTGAGGCAAAATCAACTTTTTTAAAGCTGCTTTCAACTTCTCAGGCGGCAGCGGATCGGCGCGCCTGTCAATCTCTTCAAACCACAAACAATGACCGTCCCACCGCGCAACAATCTGCTCAAACTGCGAACCTGCTGTTACTAAATGCACGGGTACGGGTTTCGCTGCACCCGTGCGCTGTTTAGCATCAGATTCGTTAACAGGATAAGCCAGCCAAGTTTGCCCTTGCAACACGCAAGCCAAATGCAAGCGAACGGGTACGAGCAATTGCAAATACTCGACCACTTGCGGCAAACTCGGTTCCTCAATCACCGCAGCAATTTTTTCATTTACTGGGGCAAAAACACCCCATCCTTCAAATTTGCGCGGCTGCGGTTGAAAAGTATAGACTATTGAGCTAACCCTTATCCGCACGCTTCCCCCGCGCACGCAAGGAGCCAGGAATTGGGTATCGAGTAGCTGGCCTTCTTGGGCCGCGAGTTGACTGAGGATTTTGCGGATATCTGCCACTGAATTGACCTCCGTAATCTTAAATAGGGAATCAGAAACCGGGTTTTTTACGAAAATATTTCGTTCCCGCCCGCCGATTCGCTAAAAAACCCGGTTTCTAGGCGTCGGGATGGGTAAGTCCTGTCTTAACTTTGTTACCGAAGACACTTTTTGTTTAAGAAAATATAAAGATTTTTCAACACTATTGACAGGAATTAATGCCCTGATATAATATCGAGCGAACCTCGCAACTTAACCTTGTAAATATCTTAAGTAAATATGCTGCAAAAGCTTTTTTCTAAGTGGGTTGTAGTTACAGCTTTGACACTTCCTCTTTTTGGCTCAGTCCAGGTAGCTAAAGCTCAGGACACCTATGGAGCTACTGCTTATTCTCCGACTTCTGACGCCACTGGTATTAGTTGGGATCATGCTACGGAGAAAGAAGCACTAAACGCAGCAGTAGCCGCTTGCAATCAACAAAGCGGAGGTGCGAACGACTGCGAAGCGCTGACATCTAATAGCAATAATTGTGGAGCGATCGCCGTAGGCAAAGGAGGAGCAGGTGCGGGCTGGGGCGACGATAAAGCCGCAGCAGAAGCTCAAGCTCTTGCCGGTTGCAGCGAACTAGAGGGGGGCAGTTGTAAAATCCAGCTTTCAGCTTGCAACAACTAATTAAAGTGATAAAAATTGCTCGGATCAGTGTAGATTATCGCTGGTAAAATAGTTTAGACAATACTAAGTTTAAGGTGCGCCCAGCGCACCTTACAGAATACAAATCGGCTAAAAGTAGGGTGCACAATGTGCACCTTACAGTTAATCTCCTACTTCGGAAGTAACTGCATCAGGTGGCAGCAAACTTTCTAATCTATCTTTAGACCAGTATTCAGTAGGGTAAGCGAGTGCAATAATATCAGAGAGTCGAATCAGCCACGTAACTTGTCCGTAAGCATCGATATTTTCCGCCTGTTCGTTAGGGGGAACTATCACCAAAAGTTCCGCAAACTCCCCGAACAAATTAATCGGGATGCCACCGAAACTGCTATTATTTGTTTTAATCCAAACTTTGCTGCCTCGATCGAGAGCTTCTTGCAGTCGCTGGCAGAGCAAACTGGATTTTTTGACCTGGGATTTTTTGGCTTTCGACTTTTTTCCCATAGTTTTAAGAAGTTAAAGTAGTTGTACTGTGGGTTGCACAGTCCGTTAGACAGTGGGTTTAGATTTAGTGCGATCCTCTTCGTTGGCGTAGCCCCCGTAGGGGCGGGCAACGCTTACGCGGTTTGGTATTGAAACGGACAAAAGGAAAAAGGGCGATCGCTCCCTCGCTACCCCATTACTCTAGTCTATAAGAAAGTGCTGTACTGCGATCGTAATAACAATTTAATCGCAAAATCGCGAAATGACACCAGTTCCCAAAAAATGCGACTCTAGCCAAGCTTCAAACCCTTAAGCCATCAGTGATTGCCCATCTAAAATCTAAAATCTGAAATCTAAAATGGTATGGCCTGCGGTGGCACTGTTACAAAGTCAGTCAACGACGCCCGTGTTTCTACTGTGTCCAAATGCAGTATAATCGGCGGAATCTTCCCAATCGTTTAAGTAAAACAATGGACTGGCGAAAGCTCATTCATCCAAACCCGAAAGCTTCAACAAGTCAACCAGCCGCGCCGGAAACACGATTGTCTGTAGAATTTTTGCTGGGACTCTTTGCGGCAGGATGGACTCAACAGCAGGTGTTAGAGAAATATCCTGCACTGACTTCGGAAAAGTTGCGCGCTGCTTTGGCTGGTGCGGATTCCCAGTTAGTGTCATCCATCGCTAATCCAGAATTACAAGAAATTATCGCTCAAATTAGAGAATAATTTAAAATAGGTAAAAAGTTGTCGCTTGAGGATATTGAGGGAGATGTTTGGTAGTAAACAGCGATATTAAATCTCAACTTACCCCTAAATTTTCTCTAACTCTTTCTCGAAACTCCAACACCGCCTCAAGGGGGTCAGGCCGTTGTACATACTGTGCAATCAGTGATAAATCCAAATTCGGCAACAACTCGCTTTGCTGCATTTTTTCATATTCCTCTCCCCGAAGATGATACACCTCAAAGCGACGATTTTTCCAGAACCAAACCTCTCTGATTCCGAGCTTTTTATAAACTGCTAACTTGTCCAGGCCGCCACTGCTGAGTACAACCTCGATCGCTAAATCAGGAAATTCTTTTTCAGTACCGATACAATAGCACTCATCCGGTTCTGTACCGCCCTTTTTTGCTTGAATGCGGAAGGTAGTTGAACCCAACCCCCAAAACCGAGTCCGTGTTTCTTGAAAATACGCTTCTAGCAGCATCCCAATATTGGTTTTATCTCGATCGTGACGGCGACTTGGGGCCATAATTTCCAGCACTTCATCTAAATAAGTAACCCGATACCAAGGACTATCTCCGAGTTGAGTCAGTAGTTGTTCATACTGTTCCCAACTTACCCCGCTGGTAATAAATCTTTCCACGGGATCTTCGGTGAAAAGCTCTAATTCGGTTGCTAAATCTTTGATTAATATTGAAGTCACCAACGGCTCCTCCCAAATTTAGAGTATAGTAGAAGATTGTGATTTTGTCCTCTCAATGGTTTAACTGGCGATCGCTACGTCATTTTCACTATCATCCTCTTGATTAATCCCAAATTTTTTGCAAACTTCATCGAGTGTCTGAGGTTGAATGACTCTTGCTTTAGCTCTTTTTAATGCTGTAAACAAACGAGTTGCATTGGCAGGCGACCTCAGCAAATAAAGCGTTTCTAGCAAACTTTCTAATTCTGCCTCAGAAATCAAAACCGCATTTTTGGCGTTAGGTCTAGTAATAACTATTAGTTCCCCAGTTTCAACAGCGCGATCGCACAGATTTTTTAAATTTGCTTCAGCTTCAGTGTATGTAATCTCAGTTGACATCATACTGGAATTCCCAATATTTTTTGCAATTGAGCAAGAAACCCCTAACCCACCCTCACCAATATCAATAGACCAGCACGCGGTAGTAACTTTAACAATGCCCTGTACGCTTGTGACAATACTGGGCTTAATTGTGAGGTTTTAGCATGAGCCCTCATGCCCCAAAATTGTATGCCAACTTAACCCAATTGGCTGGTTTTGTGCTCGCTTCTATTGGTTTGGCTACCAACTTGCTCAATCGATAAGTTCAGTATTCCAGTTTGCTTGCTGTATTTTAGTATCTAACTCCCGATATTGTCTAGACATTCGATCGATTTGTGTTTGCACTTCACCAACGTCGATCGTACTCAAAAATTTGATTTCCGATCGAGTATAGCGGTCTTGCCTAACAGCGGCTTCGTCAACTAAAGAATTATAGATGCTGCGCTTAAGCGAGAGAACATCTCTCTTGGCTAAAGCATCCGATAAAGTCACTCCATCTTCCAGAATTGTCAGCGAATTAGTCTTGTTAATTTTCTTAATTAAGTCTTCTAGTTCTTGCACCCCTGCATCTACTTCGCTGATTAGTGCTTGAGGATTTTCTGGAGGCTCTTCTCCTTCCTGTACTTGAGCACTTCTGATTAATCTGGCTCGCAGTTGTTGCATTTTTTTTTGAGAGTCAGCTCTTAAAATTAAAGCTTCAGCTAGTTTCATAGTGTCTTGTCCTTTAGATCCGTGCAAATTTTGGCTATATAATAAGTAAGGTGTGCGCTGCACACCCTACATTTTACTTGTCATCCCTCACAGGCAGGGAAGTATCCAGAATTTCCATCAACAATTCCAGCCGCGAAGGACGGCTTAACATCGGCACTAAATTCGGTAAGGAGTAATAATCACCCGCAAACGTAAAGGTTTCTACCGATACTTGTTTGTCCTTCAATTGCTTCTGGACATATTCGCACCAAGCACCAACTCGCACAATCACAACATCAGGAATTACCCCCAAACTGCGGCAGTAATTCTGATAAGCATCTGCAAAATAAGGTGAAGAGTTTTCGCCTTCATCTGTTACGATAATGAATTGCTCGACAACCTGCTTTTTAATTCGCATTGCTTCCACCGCGCAACCGCAACTTGTGCCGCCGCCAGCGCGAATGTGCTTGAAAGCGCGTTCCCAGTCTGTCAATTCGCTGCCGTTTGCTTGCACTGGATACGGCATCGTGTCAAAGGCATAAACGAACAGTGCAGCCTCGGAAATGCCCGAAATCAAAGCAGCCAGACGCTTGCCAACTTCGATCGCACTTTCCATCGAACCAGACTTGTCAATCAACAAACCGGTTGCTTTGGCAATCTTGCCACGCTTCTTCACCTGTTCGTTTGTCACCGCTTCCAGCTTCGCCGCCGTTGCTGCGTCGAAGTTCGCGCCCGCGCCCGCAACACTCGCTTTGTAAGCAGAAACCCGATCGCACTTGGCCGCTTCATCCAGCTTCGAGTCAATCAACTGCTTGACTTCCGGGTGTTCCATCGCGCCACGCGACTGAATCGATTTCAAATTGTTGATGACTTCCTGCGGCGACATCGAGTTAATCAGCGCGGCCAAAACTGTTGGCGTTAGCTGTCCGATCGCACCAACTGCGATCGTATACGGAATCTTGTACTCAACAATCAAATTCGCCTGTTCCGCAGGTGTCGCCGCCTTTGCTAACTGCTTCAAGACGAATGCCAGAGAGTCTTCTGGCGGATTGTCTTTAAACAGGATAGCATTAGCGCGATCGCTCGGCTTGACGTGCAGCGTTGCGTACAAATGCTTCATCGCCTTGCGGTTGCGGATGGCGGCGCGATCGAAAAACTGTGCATTCTTTTCCCGCGATTTCAGATAGCGAGTGACAGCAGTGCGCGCGCTGCGGGGCACCTTATTCTGGTGCTGCTTCATAAAGTCCACAATCCGCGAAACCTCGTAGGGCGGAAACTCTTGCAGCATCATAAAACCGGCATCTCGGTGTTCCGTCAGCGCCGAAGTTAGCAAGTTTCCGGCAAAAACTTCCTTGTGATCGCGCACGTCGCCGTGACGTTGATACCACACTGCTAAATGACCGTAAAATATTGGGTCTAATTCGATAATTAACTTGTGAATTTCTGCCACCTTTTCCAGTTGACGGTGAGGAGTGGTGAGCAGACTGTTGAGCATTTCCAAACGTAAATCGCGCTCGGCTGTATTCATATTCATTGGTGTGACCTAATATTTGGCACCTATCGCCTTAGTCCGCCAAGGATTTCAAGCCCTGGCAGATTGTTTCGGATTCGAGGGACTTCAAATCGGGTTCAACCCAGCTATTTCTGGCTTCCCAGGACATCAGGCGATCGCGGGTGTAATAGCGAAACGGTAAAGTGCGATCGGCATATTTTGCAATCAAACCGTTAGCCAAATATACGATCGATTGATTGTGGCTTTCATCGGCCAGATACTGGCGAATAGTTCGCACCCAAAACAGCGTTAGTGTTTCGTGATACCCGCTGTTTTTTGTGCTTTCAATTCCCTGAATCGAGTTGTAAAGTTTAATGCCATTGCGAATCGCATTGATTGCTTCTTGTTCCGAGTCATAAAACAGATACCACAGAGCAACGGTTAAATGCGCTTCGTGAGTCCATTGACTTCGCGGCAAACTGCATTCTTGGAAAGCATGAATCAGACTGTCTATCTCGCTGGGCGATCGGTAAATTAGAGTTGTATTTTTCATAATTTAATTCTCCTCACCACTTTTACATCTAATATTTATAAATATGAGATGTTCCGCACAAGTTAGCAAAGCGTTTTGACTGTCCGATGGCTCTACCCCTGAGCTACAGCCCCTTAAACGGGGCTGGCAGGATTTGAACCTGCGACCAATCGATTAGAATGTGTGTATTCGCTTCACTCGTTAGGGTGCGGAACAAAATTTTTCTAATCTCTAAACTAGAAATTTTTGAGTGGTGATTATTCTAAATTGCTCAATTATTTTGGTTTTTTATAGTATTAAAAGTCACTTCGCGCAAGTTAAGAAAGCCGTTGGCACATACGCAGGAGTTGAACCCGCGACCTTTTCCTTAAGAGGGAATTGCTCTACCAATGAGCTAGTATGTAAGCTTCCTTTGTTGGGGCGCGAAGTGAACTTTTAAGCGCCGGATAGATATAAAAAATTCAGCTATAAAAGGCAGCGCACAAGTCAGAGAAGCTTTGTTTTAGCCTCTCGGCAGGTAGGAATTGAACCTACTATTCGATTTTAAGTCGAACGTTTCCAGTTTGTAAGCTTCTTTAGTTGGGGTGCGCCCCCTCAAGCTGAGGATTGTTTTATCCCGCGCAAGTTACAAAAGCTTTTGACAATTTATAGTGTGTAGGCTTCTCGAATAGGGACGCGGAACAAACATTATTTTCTAGCCGTAAACGGCTTCTGGGCGGACAATTAAATCGCCGCTGGGACGGCGATCGAGCACGTAAGACTCGAAGCGATCGCCCTTGACATCAAAATGGTTAGCCAGACGTTCCTTAATAGCTCGATCGCTCATTCCTGCCGCGATACCCAGTTGGTTTTCTGCCACGTCATAGGAACGTCCTTCAAAACGAATGTGAATCATTACCGATACCTCCTAGAGCGATTTTGGATTTGGATTGGTAGCTTATCTGCTCTCGACTTTGGCTTTTTGTGAGACGCGGGCAAATTGCCAGTATCGGTAAAGATCCACGAAGTCTGATAATCTTTACTGAAAGAAGCGCCGTTCTAAATGATAAGCTTGTTTAACTTTGCGGATTTCCTCAGCTTTTTTGGTTGATTCAAATCTGCCAGAAATTGTCTGTTCTGAATCCGCATCAAATTCGTTGAAATTAGACTGATTTCTTACAACATCTGACTCGTGGCGAGTCAGTTTGTAACCGAACAGTCTCGTATAAAGTAACAACATGACCATCGAGTCTATATTACAAGACTTTCAAATTGATGTTCGTTGAAATTTTGAGCAATATTTAGTTGTCAAGGTTCAGAATTTGCACGAAAAATACAGGTTTTTGCTTGTCCTGCGCTTTCCGTATTTATATACTACATACATACTACACAGGTGTCAAGGGGGTAGCAAAAGTTTTTTAGATAAAACTTACACGAGTGGCGAGAAACCTGGTTTTTTCAGGAAAATATTTCGTTGCAACCTGCAGATCCGTTAAAAAACCGGGTTTCTTGGGTGAAAGGGCGATCGCAATCTGTAACATGGATTAAATATCCTTAACATAGGAAATGCTGTCGCGAATATTGTGGAAGCCAGCAGACTCGTAAAGATGCAATGCACCTGAGGAATTTTCAGCATCGACGCCGAGAATAGCAGTAGCCACACCGACAGCTTTCAGTCGATGCAAACCAGCGAGCAACATCGCTCGTCCCAATCCCCTTTTGCGGAAGCCGCGCCTAGTTCCGAGACAAGCAATCCAACCTTCATTGCGCCCGGTACGATCGCACTCTTGCACACTAATCTCGCAGTAACAAAAACTGACAAATGTGCCGTCATCAGCAACGGCAATCAAGTCTAAATCATTTCTGTAATCGGGTTTAGCTAATTCGTGCTTAAATTTATCCACCGTTAAATCGTGATGATTCCAGTGATCGATAAATGACTGGTTGAACATTTCTACCCAAGCTGCCGCATCCTGTTCGCCGGGGAACTGACGCAGCAAAAAGCCTTCAGGGAATTGCGGTTCAGGGATTGGTTCAGAGAGCGATCGCGCCATTCGGTAAAAATAGCGATCGGCTTTAAAACCGCAATTTGCCAGCACAGAAATGCGATCGCAATCCTCAGCACGCGCGTAGGTTCGCAGCTTCACGCGCGCGCCCCGCATCGCAGACACCTCGCGCATCCGCACTTCACCCCAGGCGATCGCGGCTGCTTCCACATCGCCGCCGCGCGCGTCGGGGTGGACGCGAAACCACAGCCAACCGTCAATTACTTCCCCAGGCTCAGAAACCGACAACTGAGCAAAACCGATTAATTTTCCCTCTGCATCTTCCCAAAGGCGGATATCCCGTGCTACATCGAGGGACGGTGCGTTAAATTCTTGTTGTAGTTCCGAGATGGAAGTGCCTTCATCGAGCCGATCGACTGATTCGCAAGTATTGATTAAATGGGCGATCGCATCTAAATCGCGATCGCCCGCATAGCACCGCGCCGAGAGATTTGCCATCATAGCTAATCACCATTTCCTGTTGTTATTCAGTTTAAAAATAGCTTGGGCGATCGCACTTCGAGCGATCCGACGATCGACATTAAAAATCCGACAACGCAAACACTCACAGTAATCCAATCGCTACAGACATTGATTGCGATCCTGAGCGCAAAACGAGTGGAAAACGACATACTAGAGACAGTTTAAAGCCTCAAAGCCTTGTGAATAGTATGTTATTTGGGATGGGAGTAGAAGGACTCGAACCTTCGACCTTGAGATTAAGAGTCACCTGCTCTAACCAACTGAGCTATACTCCCGCATCTACGCTAGCTTAACACAACTGTTCTGAAAAATCAACTATTTTTGTATAAATTTGTGGCGATCGCCCTTACTCCAATATTTAATGTAAGTTAGATCGCCCTGATTCCACATTTGATTTAAGCGCGATCGACCTCAAGCACCTCCCCAGAGTTGTGCAAAACGTTCGGCAGACCATCCAACCAAATCTGATACTTGGCCATCTCCAATCTCGACAATTCGCTTGACTCCATCTTGACGCTACTACTGCATCCACACAGAAAAATTTGCTGTGAATTAATGAGTAAGGTGGACTTTTGCCCACCCTACTGATTCTAATTGGTTCCGAAAGCGTCTATTTCAGAATGTGGGAGACGACACCTGCACCGACAGTACGATTGCCTTCGCGGATGGCAAAACGCATATTTTGTTCGATCGCGATCGGCTGCAACAACTTCACACTCATATTCACCCGATCGCCCGGAATTACCATGTCGATCGTGCTCCCGTCATCAGCCGTAAAAGATGCGATCGTACCTGTAACATCCGTTGTCCGCACGTAGAATTGAGGGCGATATCCCGCAACAAAAGGAGTGCGGCGGCCGCCTTCTTTTTCCGACAGCACGTAAACCTCAGAATCGAATTCAGTGTGAGGTTGAATTGAACCGGGTTTAGCAAGCACCATCCCCCGCTCAATTTCGTCTTTTTGGATGCCGCGAAGCAACAAACCGACATTATCTCCAGCCATTCCTTCATCCAGAATTTGCTGGAACATTTCAACACCGATCACAGTTATCGTGCGAGTGTCTTGGATTCCCACCAATTCCACAGTATCGCCGACTTTGATTTTACCCCGCTCGATTTTGCCAGTTGCGACAGTTCCCCGACCTTTGATCGAGAACACATCTTCAACAGCCATCAGAAAAGGTTTGTCAATATCGCGATCGGGCGTAGAAATCCAGTCATCTACCGCATCCATCAAATTGTAAATGCCATCAACCCACTCATCCTCGCCGCGGTGTATTTTCGGATTAGCAGTCATCTTTTCCAGCGCTTTCAGTGCCGAACCTGCGACAATTGGAATATCATCGCCGGGGAAACCGTAAGAACTGAGAAGTTCGCGAATTTCTAACTCGACCAACTCCAAAATTTCCGCATCCTCCACCATATCTTTCTTATTCAAAAAGACAACCAACTTCGGCACTCCCACTTGCCGCGCTAACAAGATATGTTCGCGAGTTTGAGGCATCGAGCCATCTGCAGCCGACACGACGAGGATTGCACCATCCATTTGAGCGGCACCCACGATCATGTTTTTCACGTAATCAGCGTGACCCGGACAATCAACGTGAGCGTAATGGCGATCGCCAGTTTCATACTCAACGTGAGCCGTATTAATCGTGATTCCCCGCTGTTTTTCTTCCGGTGCAGCATCGATTTCATCGTACTTTTTAGCCTTGGCCCGACCCTGTGCAGCCAGCGTCATTGTAATCGCTGCTGTGAGGGTTGTTTTGCCGTGGTCAACGTGACCGATCGTACCGACATTGACGTGGGGTTTGTTCCGTTCAAATTTGGTGCGTGACATTACATTTGATTCTCCTCTAAGAGTTGTTTTTGGTTTCTAATCATGAGTTTTTAGTCCTTAGTATCTTATTGATGACTAATGACTGATGACTAATGATTAAAAAGGAAAGTGGAGGAGTCGAACCTCTACAGATTTCGCTGCACCCTGGTATTCCAAACCAGTTGCCGTCCACACAGCCGCACTTTCCAAGTTTTTGATTTTTAACCGCAGATAATTGCAGATAACGCAGATGAACGCAGATAAATGCAGCAGATTCCCTGCAACAATATGCCGTTAAATCTCAAGTCTAAAATCTCACAGGTATCCCTCAATCTCAAGTCTAAAATCTCACAGATATCCCTCAATCTAAAATCTAAAATCTAAAATCTAAAATCGATTGAGTGGGTGGTATAGGAGTTGAACCTATCTGGTACCGGTTAAAAGCCGGGTGCATAACCGCTTTGCTAACCACCCTGAAAAATTTAGCTTTTGTGTTGTAATTCCTAGAAAATCAGTTGGTCGTCAGGACTTCAGTGCTTTTTTGCCCGCAGCAATTGCAACGAATAAAGTCCTGATTGCTAATGCTTCACTCGATAATGTAGCAACATGAAACCGTTGCTATAGATTTTGCGATCGGCAAGTTCCAAATTTGTCGGAGCGAGTGCACGGGAAAAAAGAGGAATTCCCGATCCGATTACTACCGGATTCAACTTCACAATCATCTCGTCAATCTCAGAAAAAAGAGTTGCCGCTAAAGCGCCACCACCGCATAGCCAGATGTCTTTCCCCGTTTCTTTTTTCAATTCCTTAACTACTGCGACAGGATTGTCGGAAACAAGTTCAATATTCTCATCGGGACTGGCTTTCATAGTGCGCGAAAAAACATACTGCTTCAAGGTGGGATAAGGATTAGTTACACCAACATTTAGCCCTACCTCATAGGTTTTTCGTCCCATCAAAACCGCATCAAACTGCTTGTTCTCTGCACGAATGCCTCGTGCTTCCTGAAAGTGAGCCGGAAAAGTTTCAGGAAAGGAATCGAACAAATCAGCGAAATGCTCTCCTGCCATAGGAAAACAATCAAATGAGCCATCTTCGCGAGCAATAAACCCGTCAACGGTGCAAGCAACGTAATATTTTAGTTTTCGCATATTTAATATTGTTTTTTAAGAAGTTTTGGGAATTATCCAGAGTGAAACCATTCTAGCAGTAGCGCTTTTAAAGTGCCCGATCGCCCGCATCCCTACAGACAAAGGTCGCAGCAAGGTGCGATCGGTACTCGGAAAGAGGATAAGCTGGTGTCAACTAAACATGACTGCTTGAAATGACTGACAAAGAAGAGACTGCTGTGATTAAAGTCACAGTTCCCAAGCGTTTGCACGAAAAACTGAGAAAAATCTCCCAGCAGACAGGAGTTCCTATGTCCACTCTGCTAGTCATGGCGGCCGTCAAGGAATACAACCTCGTGGACGAAACTGAGGACAAGTAACTATTAGTATACTTCAAGTACCCTCTCAAGGTACTATATGGTATATTTCAGGAATAGTCAACCCTGGAGGTGTGCTTGTGACTCAAGATGAACTCGAAGCCCTTGTCGATGAACTCGGCTTAGTGTCAGTCGTTAGCCTGCTGGCGAATATCTGCCATAACAAAGCCCGACAAACCTTGTGCCTGAAGGGACAAGGGGCTAGTCCTTATACGGCTTGGAACAGTAATGGCTTTTTGTTGAGGCAGTTGATGACCCGACTGCGGCCAATCGGCAGCTACGATCGCGATTTAGACCTCAAGAACAACTGAGGTTCTGAGGTTCAACCCGTGCAAGTGCGTAAAGCATTGGTTTTAGTCGGTTAACAGCCGGGTATGTATGCTTTAACTGTTAGGGCACGGGTTGAAACTCTTCGATTTGGACTTGAAATGGAGAGGACGGGGCTCGAACCCGCATCGATCGACAGCAACTTTCAGGAAACGCGCTTCCTTACTGCCCGCAAGCAGACGGGAACTGCCCCCATCTCGGACTGTCAATTCCTTTCAGTGCTTCCGCAACCCGCTGCTAGTTTGCGTTTTCAGGGAACGTCGCGAAGCAACTTTTTACCCTACTCAACAAACCCGATCGTCCTTTTGGGAGCCGCTTTTCCAAAGTTTTTACGGTGCCATTCCACTTAGGCGACCTCCCCATAATTTTGCTCGCTGTATGTACGATCGCCAATCAGGACAACTGTTTTCGCTCCAGAATATAAGGCAACAGTTTGGCGATATTTCTCGCATCATCAATGCCTCGGTGATGAGTTCCTTCTAGCGGTAAACCCGCGAGTGTCAGAGCTTTTGCCATCCCATGACGTTTTCGCAAACCTTGCTTTTGGGAAAACAATTGTTTGAGATTGACATGAGGATAAGCAATGGGAAAAGGTATTTTGTGAAAGTTGCTGTCTTGTTGAAATTGTTTGCGATCGAAATCGCCCCAAGAACCAAATACACCATTTGAGTAACCAGACAGCCAGTTTTTCAGAAGTGCGATCGCTTCCGGGTAAGTCGGAGCTCGATCGACTTGTGCTTGAAAAATAGATGTTAGCGATTGGCAGAATTCAGTCAGGATAGGATGGCGAATAGGTTTGATGAAGCTTTGAAATTCATCAACAATACTTAGAGATTCTGAATGCACCATAACCGCTCCTATTTCGATAATTTCCATTTCCTCTTTTCTGATATTTCCGCGATCGCAGCAAGTTGCTTCCAGGTCAACCACCAGATAATAATTGTAATGCTGTAAATTCATATAAATTAAACCTCACATAATATCTTATTATAAACTAATTAATCCACCGAGGAGGTACTGCCCCTCCTATCGCCGCGTTATCAGCACGGTGTCTCGCTTTTCGACTTCCGGTGGTTAAAAGGAAGATGAAGGAATCGAACCCTTACAGTTACCTGTACCCCAGTTTTCAAGACTGGTTGCCAACCATTTAGCGGCATCTTCCAAGGGGTGTCTGACGGGAATTGAACCCGCTATTACTGGTTCCACAAACCAGCGCCGCTACCGCTTTGGCTTCAGACACCGCAGTGGAATCAAGGAGAATCGAACTCCTAACCTCTTGCGTGCAAAGCAAGCGCTCTACCAATTGAGCTATGACCCCTTATACTATTTTAGATTTTAGATTTTAGATTTTAGATTGGGGATGAGTTAGTGGATATGGGTTGGGAGATTTACCACAGTTTAATTTGCTTTTTAAAGTGGTATTAAGTCGCCCACAACCCAAATTATAGACGAATATTCAACCCCGATTGATTTGTGAAATCAATCTAAAATCTAAAATCTAAAATCCAAAATCTAAAATTGGTGTGGTGGATTGCGATCGGATTTGAACCGATATCTTTCTAACAGCCAGTTAGATGCTTTACCAATTAAGCTACGAACCCGAGACAGCAGGAGCGGTAGGACTTGAACCCACAACATTCGAGGTAGAAGCTCGACACTCTATCCAGTTGAGTTACGCTCCCATGTTTTTTGTTAATGTGCGATTCGCTACGAGATAGCTGGGCTTCACGCACTTTCCGTGCAAGTTATCAGAGCATTGCGTTTTCTCAGTTACTAGAGGGACTCCGCCGATGAGTTATTACACACTCTTTAAAGGATGGCTACCTTTAAGCCAACCTGCCGGGTTCATTGCACTCCCCGTTCTCAAACGCCCGCTGATTTTGACAGCGTTACCTTTCCTCTCGTACTAAAGTATGTAGGCTCCAAAGATTGGGACACGCAAAGGGCGATCGATCTTAATATAAAAAATTATCCATTCAAGGGAATCAACCTCCTTAAATTAAAGCAAAAACAACGAGAGTGGCAGGACTCGAACCCACAACATCCGCGTCCGAAGCGCGGCGCTCTATCCATTGAGCTACACTCCCATAAACCGATTTTAGATTTTAGATTTTAGATTTTGGATTGAATAAAACCTGTACCGATTTTAACCAAGCGGATAACGGGACTCGAACCCGTATCGCGAGTTTGGAAGACTCAGATGCTACCGTTGCACCATATCCGCACTTAAATTAGTTTGACCGATTGCAACTATTAAATCTCAACATACAGCCTCTACAAAATAGTCAAGTAAGTTTGCGTTGGACTGATGGGTAAAGTTATTAACCGCTGATTTTTCAAGTCTAATTCAATTCCCAACGCTTCCAAAGGAATCACGCCTAATAGAGGATTCATAGCTCCCGGCAATTCCAAACACTC
Source organism: Microcoleus sp. F4-D5 (assembly GCF_036704885.1). NCBI lineage: Bacteria > Bacillati > Cyanobacteriota > Cyanophyceae > Oscillatoriales > Microcoleaceae > Microcoleus > Microcoleus sp. F4-D5. The sequence goes on from NZ_JAUBSX010000055.1 coordinate 30,576, forward strand.
AAACGTTCCTTCGCGTCCTACCAAAGAAATTTTAGCATCGTGAAAAATTCTGGCTTTCCCAATACCATTAGCCGTCTATACATCCACTTATTTCAGCAGTTCTAAACCGAGTTGAGCAATGATACTTGAAGGCAAGCACAGTGTTGTTGCCCCTGTATCAACTAGCACATTATTTAAAGTGACAGAACGGATTTGGTCGGAAGGCATAAATCCTCGGGCTGCGACATTCCGATCTGCACGATTAGTTACGGTCAATGCGGTAATAATTTTTCCCATTGAGGTGTTGTCAGTTGTTAGCATAGTTTAACCTTGAACTACTCTACCTCGATTATGGCAAATTTTTGGAAAGTCGTGTAAGTTTTAGTTGCCCGAGATAAATCTACTATGGAATTCTGCAAATATTTTTGCTTGTTCAGAAGAGTCAAGTATAGAAAATAAGATGCTTTTTACTCTTCCCCAAAATTGACCATTGGGCAACAATAAATCTGCAAACATTTGGGCAACCGTTGCTGGATTATTTTTAAATACACCACATCCCCAAGCTCCCAAAACTAGAGCGTCGCAGCCATTATAAATAGCTAGGCTCAACAATTTTGCACCGCGTTCATATAGAACTTCGCGTATTTTTTCAGCATCCTGGGATTGTTTTCTCCAAAGTTCACCAGCATTAGGAGCTGGACTTGTGATGAAATCAACAACATAAGGTGTTTCTAATAGCGTTCCATCATCTTTTCTGAAAACTGGACAATCAGGTGAATAGAGCATCCTATCTGAGTACAGGAGCGAATCATGAGAGCGATGAAATTCGTAGTGACCGCGACATTTCAAGATACTTTTGTAAAGAGCAGAACTGCGTGCTAAACTCTCTTCTTGAGCTTGTGCGCCTTTGAGAAATCCACCACCAGGATTTTTAGCAGAAGCAAAATTAAGGACTCCTATTTTTTGAAACTGTTGTCCTCTTGCCATACGTTCTGCTCCCATCAAAGTCGTCTCATTCCTCACTTCAAATTCAATGTTTGAGAATAGGGGAGTACCAGAAAGAACGCCTTGTTCGATCTTAGAAAGAGCGTCGGGTTCATAGCATTTTGTCTGTTCAACACAGTATGCTATTTTTTGAACAAGTTCAATGCGTTTACCTTCAGGAGAGCAGTAGTAGCCTGCTTCAATAATTTTTAGTGTGTCTTGAGCGATCGCAATCCGTCTCATGATTTTTTCTCTGATTCGTTAGCAAAAAATTAACAAAGATAATATCTCTAGCTTAGTTACAAGCAGATGGCGAGATTTGAACTCGCAAGAAAGCTTTACAAGAGCCTCATGTTGCCAGTTACATCACACCTGCACTTTGGTAACGGGGGCAAGAATTGAACTTGCTGATTTGCAGCTTATGAGACTGCCGAGCCTATCCGTTGCTCCATCCCCGCGATGTCACCAAATACCCCTGACTGGCATCGAACCAGCACTAACTAGATCCTAAATCTAGCGCCTCTACCGATTGGGCTACAGGGGCAAAGTTTCAGTTGGCGATTCCCTAGGGGATAGCTGCGCCGCGCGTACTTTTTTCCTCAACTTTTTTAAACACTGTAACTTCCTCCTATATTTATTAAAAATTCATGCTCTCGACAGGATTTGAACCTGTAAAAAACTAGGCTCTCGACCTAGCGCGTCTGCCGTTCCGCCACGAGAGCAAATAGCAGAAATTGGCTGTTAGCCAAATACCCCTGACAGGACTTGAACCTGCAAAAAACACTCGTTCTGAGCGAGTGATGTTTTCCAATTACATCACAGGGGTAAAGTCGGGATGGTTGGATTTGAACCAACGACTCCATGCTCCCAAAGCATGGCTTCTGGCCGCTGAATTACATCCCGTTCATGCTCCTAGTGAGACTCGAACTCACACTCAAAATAAAACAGATTTTAAGTCTGCCGCGTCTGCCAATTCCGCCACAGGAGCAAGTAAAAACTTAGTTGAAAATTTGGTACTCCTGGTGAGATTTGAACTCACACAACACAATTTTTGAAATTGCGGCCTCTGCCAATTGGGCTACAGGAGTGTAATTTATCTGCTTTGGTAATAGCAGAACTGGGAAGGCAGGGATCGAACCTGCATTTTGCCGCTTTCAAAGAGCGGTGCCCTACCGATTAGGCGACTTCCCAATTATTGGGTGCCGGGGTAGGCTTTGAACCTACAGAAACTCCTATTTCAGAGATAGGCGACTTTACCAATTTGTCTACCCGGCAATTTAAAAAATGGCTGCCCCAGTAGGACTCGAACCTACAACCTAGCGGTTAACAACCGCTTGCTCTACCATTGAGCTATAAGGCAACGCAATCCCCCAAGTCAGTATCGAACTGACGACCTCTTGTTCTTCACACAAGCACTCTACCAACTGAGCTATCGGGGGAAAACGGAGAAGGTGGGATTTGAACCCACGACGGCTGTTAAACCGCTCTTTCTTAGCAGGAAAGCGCCTTAAGCCACTCGGCCACCTCTCCGAGCGCGAGAACGGAGGGATTTGAACCCTCAATCTTCAGTTTTATTAACTGAGATGTTATCCGGCTACACCACGTTCTCAAGATTGCAACTGCGGATTAAATGCAGTTACAAATGGGTCAGGCTGGAATTGAACCAGCAACGCTTTAAGCTACTGTTTTACAGACAGCTACCCACGCCAATAGGAGGGCCGACCCAGTTTGGAAGTGCTGACGGGAGTTGAACCCGCAATCACTTGGGTGAAAACCAAGCGGCTTAAACCATTTGCCTACAGCACTATCGATTTTAGATTTTAGATTTTGGATTTTGGATTGCTCTTTGAGATTTGAGATTGCTCCTGCGAATAAATAGGAACAGAGGTTAGGGCGGGATTTGAACCCGCGCAATTCGGTTTTGCAGACCGACGCTTTGAGCCACTCAGCCACCTAACCTGGGAGTCCCGACGAGGTTTGCACTCGCAATCTTCTCCTTGAGGGGGAGACGGCTTGACTTTTGCCTACGGGACTTTGACCCCCGCCGAAAAACGGATACTTGCTTTCCGACAGGAGGTGTGGATTTTAGACCAAAGTTCCAGTCCCAGATTCTTCTCCTGTGGAGTAAATCTAAAATCTAAAATCTAAAATCTAAAATCGACTCCTTGAGGGGGAGACGGTTTGACTTGTGCCTGCGGGACTTTGACCCCCGCCGAAAAACGGATACTTGCTTTCCGACAGGAGGTGTGGATTTTAGATCGAAGTTCCAGATGCCAGATTTTTCTCCTGTGGAGTAAATCTAAAATCTAAAATCTAAAATCTAAAATCGACTGACGGGAGTAACGAGACTTGAACTCGCAACCTTTCGCTCGACAGGCGACTGCTCTGACCGGTTGAGCTATACCCCCGCGAAAATGAACTATATTCTGTCCTTGAATTACTCAAGTTGGGACGGGGTGGCGGTTGATTCCGCGTACTACAACCCGATCGGGCTATTGTTGCCGGAGTCTACACCGCCGATGTCCGCAATTATGTGACACGATTAACTTCCTATTCAGTTTTCAAGGTTCATATTGCTTGTGGGATAAGGCTTTGAAGCTCTTTCCCCTTCGCCGTACATTTATACTACATTACGTGTTACAAGACTGTCAAGGGGGTAATACAACTTTTTTTTTAATTGGGTTTTTCAAAGGGGTGCCGATCGCTCCCGCCAACACTCTGCTTTCCCCCAAATCCTTATAAATCGGAACATTTGGCTGCTAAACTGGTTGTGTCGCGTTAGGTGAATCCGATGCTCAAGTTGTACTACACTCCAATTTCTCAGAATTCTCGCCGTGTGTGGGTGGCACTTCTGGAAAAACAGATTGCGTTTGAGCCGATCGCACTTAATCTCGACGGCGACCAATTTAAACCGGATTTTCTGGCAATTAACCCGTTCCACCGCATCCCGGTTTTAGTGGATGGAGATTTGACTTTGGTGGAATCTCTGGCAATTCTCGATTATCTGGAGGCGAAATACCCCACGCCTCCACTGCTACCGACAGAGGCGAAAGCGTTGGGAATTGTACGGATGGTGGAAATGCTGACGTTAAATGAACTGTTGCCGGCAATGTTTCCATTAACACGTCAAATGCTGGGTGTAGCGGGAGACACTGCACAGAAGTTGGAACAGTCTAAACAGCAGATAGTAACGCTGCTGAGGTTTTTTGAGGGGTTGCTGGCGGACGATCGCACTTATTTTGCTGGGGAACAGTTTACTTTCGCCGAAGTGGTGGCGGGGACTGCGGTGCCTTCGCTGGGGATGTTTGGCATATCTTTTGATGAGTATCCGAAGTTGCAGCAGTGGGTCGATCGACTTGCAGGGCGATCGAGTTGGCAGGAAACCGAGGTATCTCAAGCCGAAGTTGCGGCCAAAATCCCAATTATTAAGAATTTACTGGAGGCAAGGCTTTAAAAGAGCGATCGAGCTTCAAATAAATATACCGGGCGATTAGAAAGAGACTGTTGGCAAATTCGCAGGGCGTATTACCCCTCACCTATAGAAATAAGCATTTGCATTCGCTATTGCTAGTCAAAAGTTATACGGTCAATTTAAAATTTAACCCCGATCGGTCTTTTTTATGGGTGATATCGTTTCCCGTTGCATCGGAATGATACGGAGGACACCGCGAGATCGAGAGTGTCCCTACCGCGATTAATTGTAGGGACACCCTCGATCTCGCGGTGTCCTGACTGTGGGTAATATTAATTCTGATGCTACCGGAGTTGATATGAAGGATTTAACCCGTTGTCGATTGACCAAAAGTCTCTTGAAACCGCCTCTCAATTTTGATATTAAATAGATTGCTGATATTTTTCCAGCAATTCCGGGATGTAATCGTAGCCGTCAACACCGATCGCCGGAATGATATTCGCTCGACTTTTCGCCAAAGATTGTTTAAAAGATTCCGCACCCATTTGACCCCGCAAGATTGTCAACAAACCAGCCGATTGACGCCACTCAATCGCACCAATTTGCTCCAAAAGATACATCCCCAAACTGCCCGCAAATATTGCTTGTTCTAGTGCGTGAATTCTGTAATAAGCTTGAGACAAATAAGCCAAATTCAGACCTTGCAAATATAAATCCCCTGAAAATTGAGCGGCTTGCCAACCTTTAAGCAAATATTCGATCGCACCTTCAGCATTTTCCAGGGCTATTTTAGCAATACCGAGACTGCTGGAACAAAAAGCTTGACTTTGGCGATCGCCCAATTTTTCCGATAGCAACAAACCTTGTTCCAAATAACCGATCGCACTCTCATAAACCTCCGGTTCCACCTCCTCCAACTGTCGCGCTTGAAACACTTCGCTGTAACCCAAATTAGCCAGCGCATTTGCCTCACCTTGCCTTTCTCCCGCTTGTCTGGCCAAAATTAAAGCCCGCTGGCTGTAATTAATCGCTTCCTGATAATTTTTTTGAGCAACATAGTTGCGGCTGATGTGATTGAGATTGGCAACTTCGCAAGCTTTGTCTCCTTCCAGGCGGGCAATTTCCAGCGCTTGCTTGTGCAGCAAGATCGATCGCTCGTAAGCCCCAGCCGCCTGCATCGAATAACCCAAAAGCGTCAGAATCCGAGCTTTCGCTTGAGTGCCTTCAACTCGCCGCAGCGGTTCGTCTAAATAATCCAAAGTATGTCGCAGGGCTTTACCATCAAACGAAGCAAAAATTCCGCCATAAAGGGGAAAGTATTCCCGTTGAGAAAAAGCGCGCAGAATTTGCAAAGTTACTTGAAAACAAGCATTTGCCAACTGTTCGCCGATCTTGGTAGAATTATTAAACCCACTAGCTAGCTGACTCCAAATTACTGCAAAAGTAATGTAAGTAGAAATAGAAGCTTTGGTTGACACTTTGGAATCGTAAACTTGCTTGTCAAACCAGATCGCCAACGCCCGCTGTAGAGACTGCAAAACAATCGCCAATTCCACCAATATGCCTAACTCTAAATTCGATTCCTTGGCGGCGAATTGAACTATAGATTCACCGAGCGCAATAGTATTTAAAAGAGCCTGGGGAAAGGGACTCTTAACTTTTTTTGCCCAAAAAGCCCAAGGCCCATTTTGTTCGGGACTACCTGCAAATCCTAGCTGCTGCGGCTGATAAATCCAGCCTACAAGTTCCGGTTCCAAACGCTGCCAAGATTCTAAACCTTTGGCGATGCCGGCGGTGATTTGCTGCAAATCTTGCTCTGTTTCGGGATTGCTCGTTTGCAGCATTTCTTGGTGCAGTAATTTTGCCAATTGCTGCAATTGAGCTAGAGTCAGCGGATGTTCTTTATTCGGATCGATTACTTGCAATAATGCCAGGAGGCGGGCGTTAGGTTCGGCGGTAACAATTTGTTGGATTGAGGATGCAATTGCGCGATCGATGCGGTTATCTTTCTGCCAGCGTTCCCATTCTCCTTGGATGGTTTTGAGCGCTCTAAGGGTGCGATTTGCTTTTGCTTGTTTGATTTCGTCTTTTTCATTTCTGAGCTGATTTTCGGTGGCATCGAGGCGTTCGCCGAAACAGCGTTCAAAGATTTCACCGGTACCGGTGCTAATGTCTTGCACCAGCATTTGATAAACTTGTTCTTTGGAGCGAATTTGACCTTTGAGGGTGATTTCGACAATTTTGTCGATTAGTGCTAGGTAGCGATCGCGCAGTGAGGTAGAGTCTGGCATAATTTATTTTTAGTTAATAAGTTTTTATGGACAGCGCTTGCAGCTTGCACCATTTCATGCTGCTATTTAATTTTACAGCTCCTCTGGATTAATGCCCATTGCTCTGAGGCGATCGGCTAATCGGTTTGCTCGCTGACTTTCTAATTCAGCCCGCTGACTTTCTAATTCAGCTCGCTGACTTTCTAATTCAGCTCGCTGCCTTTCAAACTCCTCTGGAGTCAGAACCCAGTTGCCACTGGCATCGTACCAACGCAGCCACAATCTCGAACAACCTTGATAACAACCTTGCCACAAACCTATACCTAATTCTAATTGCGGTATCCAGAATCGGGGTTCGGTTAAAACTTGTTCGCGGTAGCGATTGCCAATTAAACGAAATACTCTCAGTTGATTGTTGTACCGACTGAAAACAAAGTAGTAAGGAATCTGCAAAATATGCTCGTAAACTCGCCACTTAGTAGGGGGTTTATTTCGTGCTTCTTCTGTGATTCCTAAATCCTCCTCTTCAGTTCCAGGTGACAGCAGTTCTACTACTACCAGAGGACTGACATTTTCTTGCCACATCACGTAGCTGAGGCGCAATTCCTCACCTCGATAAAATCTCGGAACCCCCAATACGAGAAACCAATCAGGTCTTTTGTACCAATTGAGATGGCTAGAATCGTAGTAGAGATTGAGGTCTGTCGCTATAAATATTTGTTCTGGTGGATGGTTGGCGGGGCGGCAGGTTAAACGCAGCAGTTCGGGTTGAAACTCGTGAAATTCGTCAGGCAAACCGGGTTCCTCCGGGTCTTCACTGGGTAAATCATACATCGTAGGGAGGACTTTTGTTTGCGAAGGCTGCGAATCCGGTACGTACATCGTCATAAGATTACCCAGGCGAGACGGCTTGAGGAGATTGAGGCGGCACGGCAATTGTAATATTATAGCGGTTTTCCGTTGAATCAGCTAGATGCCTAGTAATTAATAATGGGTAATTGGTAATCAGTAAAGGATTTTAAAGCGGGAGGCTATTTATTAAAATACAAATGTGAGGCATAATTATATTGCAGATTTTATCTAGTTTTTTGTGATTTCAGAAACTGTTACCCTCTCAAAAAGCAATTCCATCTTAGAAGCACAAGGATTAACTCGCCGATTTGGCGGTTTAATTGCCGTGAATGACGTATCTTTCACAGTTCAAAAACACGAGATTTTTGGATTGATCGGCCCTAACGGCGCTGGCAAGACTACTCTATTTAATGTAATGACTGGATTGATACCTGCCTCTAGTGGCACTTTGATTTATCAAAACGAAAATATTTCTAAACTGCGACCTTATCAAATTGCTAATAAAGGTATGGCCCGAACCTTTCAAAATATTCGGTTGTTTGGGGAACTTTCTGCTTTGGACAACGTGGCGATCGCCAGACACATCCACAGTCGATCGGGCAATCCAGTTTTATCGGTGCTGGCGGGGATTTTCGGCTTGCCAGTATCTAACGCAATGGAACGCAAAACCCAGCGGAAAGCCTTAGAATTGTTGGATTTAGTCGGATTGGGCGATCGCGCGGGCGAACAAGCCAAAAACTTGCCCTACGGCGACCAGAGGCGCTTAGAAATTGCCCGCGCTTTAGCCTTAGAACCGCAAATACTCTTGTTAGATGAACCGGCTGCGGGGATGAATCCCAATGAAAAGCAGAAATTAAGCGAATTTATCCGAGAAGTGCGCCAACAATTCAATTTAACTGTAATATTGATCGAGCATCATGTACCGCTAGTTATGGGATTGTGCGATCGGATTGCCGTTTTGCATTTCGGTCAGCTTATTGCCTTGGGCGAACCTGCTGTTGTGAGAAATGACCCAGCGGTGATTGAGGCTTATTTGGGAGATGAAAATTAGATCGATTGAAATTATGTCATCTTGAGTCACCGAGTAATTGGAAATCGTCTCTGCACGCACAAAGTCCGGAGGGTGCGCGGACTGAGAATAATAGTTAGTCCTAAATGTATCTGCCAGTCTTCATAGGACTTCAGCTATGAACCAGGGGTTGAAACCCCTGGCGGAATCGCGGACTGACTGACTCGCAAACTGCTGGAAAAAAGACAGTTTTTTATCAAGAATTAAGTCACAAAAAATGCAACATACTCCACCCGAGACAGCACAAAATATAATCTTAGAACTAAAAAATATTTGTGTAAATTACGGAGGCATTCAAGCCCTGCGAAATATTAATTTAACCGTGAATGCGGAGGAGGTTGTCAGTCTCATCGGTGCCAACGGTGCGGGCAAAAGTACCACACTCAGGGCTATTTCCAAAATAGTTAATATAAACCAAGGACAAATTATTTATACCGGGCGCGATATTACCCGCCGTCAAGCTCACGAAGTCGTGAAATTGGGAATCGCCCACAGTCCAGAAGGGAGGAGGGTTTTGGCCAAGCAAACGGTGTTGGCTAACTTAGAATTAGGGGCCTATATTCGATCGGACTCGGCGGCCGTAAAAGCCGATTTAGAGCGCCAATTTGAGATATTTCCGCGCTTAGCAGAAAGGCGCCACCAGCTAGCAGGAACTCTCAGCGGCGGGGAACAGCAAATGCTGGCGATCGCCCGTGCGCTGATGAGCCGCCCGAAACTGCTATTATTAGACGAGCCTAGTTTAGGCTTAGCACCCGCGATCGTCAAAGAAATTTTCGCAATCATTCAAAATCTGCGTTCCACAGGCGTTACAATCCTCTTAGTCGAACAAAACGCCAATTTAGCACTGCAAATTGCCGATCGGGGTTACGTACTAGAAGCAGGTAACATTACCCTCACAGGTATTGGAACGGATTTGCTAAACGACGAGCGAGTCAGGAGCGCATATTTAGGTTGACTTGGTTAATTTTAGGAATCTTTACCGCTTTCTTTGAAGCCCTCAAAGACGTTTTTGGCAAACAAAACCTCAAAAAAAGTGACGAATATGTTGTCGCTTGGTCTCTCTCATTTTTTTCAGTCATCTTTTTGCTTCCCTGGGTAACTTATACAGGAATTCCGGCATTAAACTCTCAATTTTGGCTCGCCTTATTAATCGGAGGTAGCATCAACGCTGTCACAGCTCTCCTCTACATCAAAGCCATCAAACTATCAGATTTATCCCTGACACTACCGCTGGTAGCTTTGACACCATTATTCATGTTGGTAACTTCACCGTTAATTGTCGGTGAATATCCCAAACTTTTTGATTATCTTGGAATTTTACTAATCGTAGCAGGCTCTTATTTATTAAATATCAAAGAGAAATCTAAAGGATATTTAGCTCCATTCAAAGCACTGCTGGGTGAACCCGGACCCAAATTGATGTTAATCGTTGCACTTCTATGGAGTATAGCCTCAAATTGTGACAAAATAGGAGTTACAAATTCCTACCCTATTTTTTGGATATTCTCTTTGTTCAGTACAATGACTGTTTTGCTACTGCCAGTTTTATTGCACAAAACCCCAAATCCAGGGCGACAAATTCTCAAACAATTACCAATGCTAGCTGCTATGGGGTTTATCAATGCTACTGGAGTAATGTTTCAAATGCAAGCTTTGACATTAACTTTCGTAGTGCGAGTGGTCGCGATTAAGCGTACTAGCGTGTTAATCGGTGTATTGTTCGGTCATTTCATTTTTAAGGAAAAAGATATTCAACAAAGATTATTAGGGGCCGGAATCATGATTTTGGGAGTTTTATTTATCAGTTTATAGGTTGAGATTTCCGGGACTTTGACGCTCATTCTCCCCCCGAATGTAGGGCGGTGTCCCCGTGTTCGCCCTCTCTCGGTTGGGCGGGGATGTCCGGGTGGGAAACACGCCCTAGCCTCTATTTATGTATAAGTCATGTTATAGTAAAGGCGATCGCACTTTCTTTCACTATTTATTAACATAAAAAAAATTAATGCACAAAATAGCCGCCACACCCGGAGGTTGGAACCCTCAAGCAGAAGGAGTAATTTTTATTCAGCAAACCCCCGCACCAATAGTATTTATTAGTGCTGCTGACACCGACATTCAAACACTCGCAGCCGCCGCATCCAAAATGCCGGCAAAATTTCCCAAAGTGCGCGCAGTAAACCTGCTTCAGTTGCAGCAACAGCTAACAATTGACACCTATGCCGAGGAAGTTTTAGAACGCGCAGAGGTCATCATCTTAAGGCTGTTAGGAGGGCGTTCTTATTGGTCTTACGGGTTAGAAATTCTGCGGGAAACTGTGCAGAAAACTAACGCATCACTGATTGTAATGCCGGGAGAAGACAGTCCAGATCCAGATTTAATCAGCCATTCCAATGTATCGCTATCCGCAGTCAATCAACTGTGGCGCTACTTTACAGAAGGCGGAGTCCAAAACTTTGTTAACGCACTAAAATTTGCAGCCGATACTTGCTTGAAAACTGCTTACAATCCGCCCCTCCCTCAAACAGTTTCCCGCGTCGGAATATATGATTGGACAAATCTTGTGGGGCAGGCATCTTCCCTGCCCTTACAAGATAGCAGGCCCTGCTCCACAATACAAAATGATGCCTGCTCCACAATACAAAATAAGTTCCCCGATAATTTATTAAATTTACCAACTATAGCTAAAGTCGGAATTTTATTTTACCGCGCTCATTATTTATCAGGAAACTTAGCACCAATTGATGCACTTTGTCAAGCTCTAGTAGAGCGAAATTTAGTCCCAGTTCCCGTCTTTGTGTCTTCTCTGCGGGAACCCGATTTGCAAATAGAATTGCTGGAATATTTCCAGCCCAAAGAATCAGAATCAATTCAATTATTGCTCAACACCACAAGTTTTGCAGTCTCGGGTTTCAGCAGTCAAGAACCGGAACAAAACAGCTTAAAATCCTTAGACGTTCCCGTATTGCAAGCAATCTTCAGCGGTGGCAGTTTGGAACAGTGGGAAACGGAACTTCAGGGACTTTCGCCCCGGGATGTGGCGATGAATGTAGCATTGCCGGAAGTAGACGGAAAAATCATTACTAGGGCTGTTTCTTTTAAAGCGGTACAGACTTGGAACAGCGAATTAGAAACAGATGTAGTAGGCTATGTAGCAGCGGGCGATCGCATTTCATTTGTAGCAGATTTAACCGCGAATTGGGTGCGACTCAAACAAACTCCCACCGCCAACAGACGCATCGCCATAATTCTGGCAAATTACCCCACCCGCAACGCCCGCTTAGCCAACGGCGTCGGCTTAGATACGCCCGCTAGCTGTGTCGAAATCCTCAAAGCTATGCAGCAAGCTGGCTATCAAATTGAAAACATCCCCGCTAGCGGCAACGAGTTAATTGAACTCCTGACTTCTGGCGTGACAAATGACCCGGAAGGACGCGAACTGCGGCCTGTTCATCAATTTTTGGATTTGGCAGAATATGAAGAATATTTTGCTAGTTTGCCGCAGGAAGTGCAAGATGGGATTTGTAAAAGATGGGGGCTTCCGGGAAGCTATGCACAAGATTTTATAAGTAACAATAAGTCTTTTCCGATTCCGGGGATTCAGTTCGGTAATGTATTTGTAGGAATTCAACCATCGCGGGGATACGAACTTGACCCCGCATTAAATTATCACGCCCCAGACTTAGAACCAACTCACAATTATCTAGCTTACTATTATTGGCTGCGAGAAAAATTGGGAATAGACGCTATAATTCATGCCGGAAAACACGGCAATTTAGAATGGCTTCCCGGTAAAAGTGTAGCATTGTCTAACAAATGTTATCCAGAAGTAGCATTAGGCGCGATGCCGAACTTTTATCCGTTCATTGTCAACGATCCGGGGGAAGGTTCCCAAGCAAAAAGACGATCGCAAGCTGTGATAATCGACCACCTGACACCGCCGATGACTCGCGCCGAACTCTACGGGCCTTTGCAGCAGTTGGAAACCTTAATCGACGAGTATTGCGAAGCCCAAAGTTTAGATCCGTCCAGATTGCCCATGATTCGCGATCGCATTCTCGCCCTCACCAACAAAGAAAACTTAGATAAAGACTTAGGAATACAACTAAATAAATCGGAATTTACAGAATTTATCACACGCACAGACGGCTATCTTTGCGAACTCAAAGAATCCCAAATCCGCGACGGATTGCACATTTTCGGCCAGTGTCCCGAAGGTAGACAGTTGAGAGATTTGATAATTGCGATCGCCCGCCATCCCACCAACGGGCGATCGGGCATAACCCGCGCCCTAGCAGAAGACTCAGGCTACGATTTCGACCCCTTAACCTGCGATCCAAGGTCGATAATTCAGCACCGCACAGCAGGCGATTTAACAGCCGAACTCGAACAAAAAGCCGCTGAATTAGTAGATAATTTAATCGAAAACATCCGCATTCATCCGCGTTCATCCGCAGTTAAAAATCTCCCAACAATAGGAGAAGCAACCCAACAAGAATTAAACTGGATAAATAACTATCTTTTACCATCACTCCTCCAAACAAACCAAGAAATTACCAACCTTTTGCGCGGACTAGATGGGCGGCACATACCAAGCGGCGCATCCGGCGCACCCACTCGCGGCAGACCAGATGTATTGCCCACCGGTCGCAATTTTTACTCAGTAGATATCCGCGCCATTCCCACAGAAACCGCCTGGAGAGTTGGCAGAGTTGCTGCTGAAACTTTAATCGAAAGATACACCCAAGAAAACGGCGAATATCCGAAAACTTTGGGTTTGTCAGTGTGGGGAACATCCACCATGCGGACGGGGGGAGACGACATCGCCGAAGCCTTGGCGCTGATAGGAGTTCAACCAGTTTGGGATGGCCCTTCGCGCCGGGTTGTAGATTTTGAAATCTTGCCAGTTTCTGTTTTGGGAAGGCCGCGCGTTGATGTTACTTTGCGAATTTCTGGCTTTTTCCGCGATGCTTTTTTTAATTTAATTGATTTGTTTGACAGTGCGGTAAAAGCTGTGGCAGATTTAGACGAATCGGCAGAAAACAACCCTTTAGCCGCACAAGTTAAGGAAGAGATTTTGTATTGGGAATCTACAGGTTTGAGTCAGGAAGAGGCGCAAGGGCGATCGCAATTTCGAGTCTTTGGCTCAAAACCGGGTGCTTACGGCGCAGGACTTCAAGGCATAATTGAAGCTCAAAACTGGACAGACGACAGCGATTTAGCAAAAGCTTACATTAATTGGAGCAGTTACGCCTATACCTCCTCTAGTTCCTCAAATTTGCCGGGAGATGTAGCAGCAGTTAAACAGACTGAATGGGGATGTTCTGCACCCGAAGCATTTGAAAAACGCCTCGGTCAAATGCAAATAGTTCTGCAAAACCAAGACAACCGCGAACACGACATCCTCGACTCGGATGATTATTATCAATTCCAAGGCGGGATGACCGCTGCAATTCGCAATTTGCAAGGCAAAAATCCTGAAACCTATTTCGGAGATAATTCAATTCCCGAAAATCCGAAAGTGCGGCAACTGCGGGAAGAAATTGCACGGGTTTATCGCAGCAGGGCTGTGAATCCGAAATGGATAGAAGGTGCGATGCGACACGGTTATAAAGGTGCGTTTGAAATTGCAGCAACTGTTGATTTTTTGTTTGCTTACGATGCTACAGCAAATTGTGTAGAGGATTTTATGTATGAAGGAATCGCCGAGGCTTACATTTTTGATGAGAAAGTGCAGGCATTTATTCAAGAAAACAATCCTTGGGCACTGCGAGATATGGCGGAAAGATTGCTAGAAGCCCGTCAGCGGGGGTTGTGGCAGAGTGCTAACCAGGATACACTGGATAAATTGAGGTCGATCGCCCTGCAAGCCGAAGCCGTCATCGAATCTCATACAGGTTTCTAGTCTGAACGGAGAAATGATAGAATATAGTTAATATGCGAGGAATCCATGTTGGGCGATCTCACCATCCAAAATTATCGCTGTTTTAAAGATTTTCATATCGACGAGCTAGCTAGGGTTAATCTGATAGTCGGTCAAAACAATAGCGGTAAAACTACTTTTTTGGAAGCAATTTATTTATTAGTAAAACAGCAGAATATTCAAGCTGTCTTTGATATACTAAATAGTCGCGGTGAAACGAGCTACATACAGATCCAAGGTGCATCTAGTCAAGTAAACCGCATCAAATATCACTTTGAACATATTTTTTACGGACATCAACTAACTCCAGCTAGAAGTATTCACATTCGATCTCAGCAAGAAGAACAACTATCGATCAAAATTCAAGCAAGTCCTAAAAATGAACAGGTATTAGTTCCCGCAGCCGACGAATTAGAAACAAGATTTTTAGCAGGGGAATTAATTGCTTGCTACAACGAGAATGCAAAATTCAAAATTTCACTGTTGCCCAATTCCACTATTTCTAGTTTTGTCTCTCCTCAATCGAGCGAAAAAAATAATAACTATTCATCGCTGGTTGGTACTAATAAATATAACTTTAATTTAATCAAAACTACGGAAATATCTTTTAAAGAATTGGCTCTGTATTGGGATGCGATTACACTGACCCCAAAAGAAGAAAACTTAGTAGCAGCGTTGCAAATCTTAGAACCCGATGTAGAACGTATTAGTTTTACCAGCAATCCCACTAATTACAGCGGTATTTTGATTAAAATTAGAGGGCAAAATAACCCAGTTACTCTTGGCAGTATGGGCAATGGTATGCACCGAATTATTAGTATAGCAATGGCAGCAGTATCGTCAGAAGAGGGATTTTTGCTAGTAGATGAAATTGATACAGGTCTTTACTATCAAACCCAAACTGATATGTGGCGATTGATATTTGAAACAGCACAGCGATTGAACGTTCAAGTCTTTGCCACTACCCACAGTTGGGACTGCATAGCCGCATTTCAAGAAGCCTTAGAACAGTCACAAGATAGTTCAGTTGGCAAATTATTTCGCTTGAGTCGGCGCGGTGATGATATTCGTGCAGTTGAATACACTCCCGATGAATTGTCCGTTGCAGTGCGCCAAAGTATCGAGGTGCGCTGATGCCAAAAGCACGAAAACCTCCTCAATCAAAACCTCAACAGTTATTGGTAGAAGGTAAGAATGACCGACACGTAATCTGGGCTTTGTGCCAGCAATATCAACTGCCAGAAACATTTTCCGTCGAAGTACCGCAAGAAGAAGGTACAGAAGGAGTTGAAGCGCTGCTAAATGGCTTGCCAGAAAGATTGAAAGCAGAGAATTTACGCACCTTGGGAATTGTGGTAGATGCCGATCGCAATTTAAGTGCGCGGTGGCAATCTCTTAAAGATAAACTGAGTGCGATCGGCTATCGAGACATCCCGCAATCTCCCCCTCCCGAAGGCTGGGTTTGCACACCTTCAGATCCGTACTTGCCTCGCGTCGGAGTTTGGTTGATGCCAAACAATCAACTTCCTGGAATGTTAGAAGATTTTGTCGCCTATCTCATCCCCCCTGGCGACGCGCTGCGTCCGAAAGCTGAAGCAATTTTACGAGAACTCGAACAAGCCGGACTTAACCGCTACAGTTCAATTCATCGTCCCAAAGCGCTAATCCACACTTGGCCGGCCTGGCAGAAAACGCCTGCAATGCCGATGGGACAAGCAATAACAGCGCAGGTGCTCAGATGCGATTGCCCGATCGCCTTAATTTTTATTGAATGGTTAAAACATCTGTTTGAGCTAATTGCTCGATCCGCCGAATAATTAGTAATATCTAGTAATGTTTCGCGATCGCTGAAAGCTTTATGATTCGCCGCTACATTGCTAGCATCAGCACCAGCATCTTAAAACGTACCTGCGCCGCAGCCGCTGTATTAGCCGTAACTTTGGGATGTTCGTCAACCAAGCCGCCCAACACCGCAGCGGCCGAGGGTTCGATCGAATCCGCAGTCCTAGCCCAGTCCCCAACGTCTCTGTTAGCTCGAAACCTCAACAAATCCAAAAAATCTCTCAGCGCTGCTTCATGCCCACAAAACGATGCTTTCACGGAGTCAGTTAACTTTGCCACCCAAGCTTCTAATTTGGCTCAATCAGCCAATTCAAAACAAGACTGGGACGAAGTAGCCACGCTGTGGGTGCAGGCAGTCGCTTGGATGCAAGCAGTTCCCCCAGGCAGTCCCAGACGGGCGTTTGCGGAGAAAAAAGTAATCGAGTACATGAGAAATCTGGTTTATTCCCAGCAGCAAGCGGGCGCAACCAGAGCGCAAGCCAGTACAGTCAGCTTCAGCAGCGATTTACTCAACGAACAACTCGGACTTTACCTATCCTACGTTGCTGCAGTCGGCCCGCCAGATGTTTTGATTGTCGGTAGTTCCCGCGCATTGCAGGGCGTCGATCCCAAACAGCTAAAACAATCTTTGGCCCAAAATGGCCGTCCGGGCTTAAAAGTATTTAACTTTTCAGTCAACGGCGCAACTGCACAAGTAGTAGACTTTCAACTGCGGCGGCTTTTGAAGCCCGGTCATTTGCCTCAAATGATTATCTGGGCAGACGGTGTGCGGGGATTTAACAGCGGCCGGGACGATCGCACTTTTAATTCGATCGTCGATTCTGAAGGCAGCCAACTTTTAGCCGCAGGCGTTCGCCCCGAACTGCCGTCCGATGAACCCAACGCGATTCCCCAGTGTTACAAATTCCCGCAGCCCTGCCCTAAAAACACTTTCCGCAGAGCATTTACCTCTGTAGATCGACCTTTCAGGGGCGGGCAAGATGCCCAACCCCTAGACCTCACAATCCAATTTCTGTCTAGTGGAACGGGTATCTTGCCCGTTGCTGAGAATGCTGCAAGATATGAGTTAAAACCGATCGCAGCGGATGCAGCCACCCAAAAAGCACAATTGATTCCAGCTTCGCGACGGACAACAGTAGCCACCAGACAAGTCAACCTATTGGCAGATTCGATCGACTCCAACGGATTCATGGCTATGTCGGGCAAGTACAATCCCAACACTTATTATCGAGAACGCGCTTACGTTTCAGGCCAGTACGATCGCGACTACGAAAACTTCAACCTCGGAGGCAAACAAGCAACAGCCTTTAATTCAGTTGTAGCATTTACCAAAGCTCGCAAAATTCCCCTAATTTTCGTTAATTTGCCCCTCACCAACGACTACTTAGACGGAACTCGCCTGCGGGCAGAACAGCAGTTTCGGCAGCGAATGCAGCAACTCTCGCGCCAACAAGGCTTCGCTTTCCGCGACTTGTCGCAGCGGTGGCCGGGTCGCAACGACTATTTTGTTGACCCCAGCCACCTCAACCGCTTTGGGGCGAGCGCAGTTTCTCGCGTGCTCGCGGCTGATTCCAGCATCATCTGGCCGCGGCCCAAATCCAGCCGCAGCGACGGGTAATAGGATTTTAGATTTTAGATTTTAGATTCAAGAATTGGGAATTAAAGATGATATCATGTCCCGTTAATTAACCATGATTCCTGTAGGGGCTCTCCTCGCCAAGATATTGAAGAGAAACGGGAAAGTCTGTAAACCCTTCCTAAGCCTTTAATCGCGGTCAATCGGTCGGACATGATATGAGATAATGGTTGGGAGATTTCCAAAAATTGGATTACTTTTTGCAACTGCTATAAACCAGAGGGAGAGTCTCGGACGGGAGATTTCCAGGGGCATCGGAATAATATTTTTCCAGGTACGATGCGATCGTCCCGTTCGCGGCGATTCAGTCTAAAATCTAATAATCTAAAAATCAAAAATCCCAAATCTCAAATCTCAAGGAGATTTCCAGGGGCATCGGAATAATATTTTTCCAGGTACGATGCGATCGTCCCGTTCGCGGCGATTCAGTCTAAAATTTAAAAATCTAAAAATCAAAAATCAAAAATCAAAAATCAAAAATCGATAGGTTGTGCAACTAAAACAAGTAATTATCGCCCACAAAGCCAGAGATCCCCTCAGCCAGCGGTGGGCTGAACAGTGTGCCCGCCAATTAGAAAGTCGCGGGTGTCAGGTTTTAATGGGGCCCAGTGGTCCCAAAGATAACCCGTATCCGGTGTTTTTAGCTTCCATTAACACCCACATTCCGCACCCCAAACTGGCACATAGTCGGATTGAGGGGGTAAAAGTGAATCACCCGAGACAAGGGTGAGT
>NZ_JAUBSX010000056.1:0-48656 GCF_036704885.1 Microcoleus sp. F4-D5
TTCCCTCTTCACTCCGAAAATGGAGCGATCGCACGCACTGAGAATAGAGCGAGCGCGCGCAAACTTGACATGCTCCCTGCTATGGGCTGTCAAAAAGACATAACATCTCTGATTATCAAGAAAAAAGGAGATTATGTTTTAGCTTTAAAAGGGAATCAAAAACTCCTCTATCAAGCTGTGAAAGAGTGGTTTGAAGTAGCTAAAAAAGAAGATTATTTAGGCAGAGACTACAGTCCGGCATGAGCAAGTAGAAGCCGGACATCATCGAGTGGAAAAAAGACAAGTCTGGACGGCTGATGTATCCGAGTTACCACATCTGCATAATCAAGCATTATGGACTGGATTAAAAACAGTTGTCATGATAGTTAGTGAACGGCGGCTGTGGAATAAAACCACGACTGAAGCTCGTTTTTATTTGAGTAGTTTAAGCAGTAATGCTGAGATAATTGCTGGGGCTATCCGCAGTCATTGGGGCATTGAAAATAGCTTACATTGGACGCTTGATGTTACATTTTATGAAGATAAAAGCCGGATTCGGAAACAGAACTCTCCCGAAAATTTTGCACTTCTACGTCGCTTGGCTATAAATTTACTAAAACAAGAAAAAACTTCCAAACAAAGTCTAAAAATGAAACGGTATCGAGCGGCAATGGACAATAATTATTTAGTTAAAATTTTAAACTCTGCCAGTTAATGCTCTAAATCTAATACCTATCTAATCAGAAAAATTATCCGGCTTTAAGAAGTTTAGAAAATCTTAAGGTTCGGATTTAATCTGCTCAAGTCGGGTGAAAATTAAGAATTTTAAAAATGTTTTTTTAGTTGTTTAGCAATGCACAAATTTAGGTGTTTGTCAAATTAATTTAGATGCGTTTACCCTGTTGGTGATTGCAGCGAAGAAGACGCAATTTACGATGAGATTTGAGCTATGACTAATTATCAGTTTGGAGAATTAGTTCTAGTTGCATTCCTGTTTGCGGGTGCAGCCGAAACTAAACGCCGTCCTGGTTTGGTACTGTTGGACACAGGAGATGAAGACATGATTATTGCGAAGATAACCAGTCAAATCCCTCGCACAACTTTTGATGTAGAAAATCGGGAATGGCAACAAGCAGGATTAAATCGACCTTCATCGGTTCGCTTACATAAACTGAACACATTACAAAAAAGTTTAGTTGAACGCAGACTGGGAATATTAACCCCTGATGATTTGGCACAAGTTAGAGAAAGAATACAACAAATATGGTATTCTATTTGAGCAGGTAAAAAAAATATTTACTTGCGAAATTTTTGAGGTGCGTTTTCACTAAAACATGAACAAATCAAAAAGACGCAAAAATCAGTGGTCAAATGAACTAAACGACATCATTCGAGGTGCATCGGGGGGTTTTTTATTCGGAATTCCCCTGCTTTATACGATGGAGGTTTGGTGGATCGGTTCGCATACTAAACCAGCGGAAAAGTCGATCGCGATCGCAACTACTTTTCTCGTCGTTTTCTTGCTGACTCGCACGGAAGGTTTTCGCAAAACTCAAGACATCCGCTGGCTAGAGGCTGCAATCGATACCGTAGAAGCGATGGCTATCGGCATTGTCTGCGCGGCTTTTGTCCTGTTTTTGCTTAGGGAAATTACGCCGGAGACTCCGCTGCAAGAAACTTTGGGGAAAATCATCTTTGAAGGTCTGCCGTTTTCCTTGGGAGTAGCCCTGGCAAACGGTTTCTTGAGCGGCGATCGCTATCAAACTTCAGGCAGCGAAAAGGAACCTACCATTAATGCAACTCTAGCAGATATCGGCGCTACTTTAATCGGCGCGACGATCGTTGCTTTCAACATCGCCCCAACTGACGAAATTCCCATGCTAGCTGCAGGTATTTCGCCACCTAGGCAATTAGCAATTATCGCCGCTTCGCTGCTAATTTCCTACGGTATTGTATTTGTAGCCGGCTTTACTTATCAAGCAAAACGGCAGCAGCAGCAAGGGATTTTTCAGCGTCCCATCAGCGAAACTGTCATGGCCTATTTAGTGTCGCTGGTGGCTTCTGCATTTATGATGTTTTTCTTCCACAAACTCACTTTTGACGACCCGTGGTCGATTTGGTTGAACTATACATTAGTATTGGGGTTGCCGGCGGTTGTTGGCGGCGCGGCGGGGAGGTTGGCGGTATGAGAGAAAGTAATAACGAACAGCAAAAAAAAAGAACTCCTGCTGAATGGGTGGCCTTTGCGATCGCCTGTTCGATCCTTTCTATCCTCATCGGACTCGTACTCTACAACTGGATGACTAAAAAGCAGGAACCTCCGGTTATTTCTGTCACTCGGAACACGCCTGTTCGCGAAACTCAAGGGCAATTTTACGTGCCGTTTGCAGTAACTAATACGGGCGGCGAAACAGCCGAATCAGTGCAAATTATTGCCGAATTGCGCGTCAACGGTGAAGTCGTAGAATCCGGCGACCAACAAATTGATTTTTTGTCAAGCGGCGAAACTCAAGAAGGAGCTTTTATCTTCAGCCGCGATCCGCGTCAAGGTGAGTTGATTGTGCGATCTAGCAGTTACAAACTGCCTTAACACAGATAAAAATCGGCGGTTAAAACCTGTTCACTTCTGTGAACTCTTTCTCTTCCTACCCTACCCTTCACCGAACCCCTGCGGGGAACGGGAACGGCTTCGCCGAACGCGCCCTTAGCGTCTTCGCGGTTCGTTCAATCTCAAAACCCGCTTGCGCGTTAGCATTTATTGCTATAGTCCGCGCAGGCGGGATTCAATCGCTTTGGAATTGCGATCGATCTACCGCTTCACCGAATTGTGTTCCCACTTCCAAACACAGCTAGAAATCAAATTTGTACAAATATGAGCCGTAATTGGGACTAACAAATTCCCAGTAGTTAAAACACTGTAACCCAACAGCAATCCAACAGCCGTTGCCCAAACAGCATAAGGCCACTGATCCATGCCTCCCAAGTGCAGGATGCCGAAACAAAAACTCGATAAAACTAAACCGATAACATTCAATCCCAAAGCAGACAGCATCACCCCTCGAAATAGCAATTCTTCGCTAAGTCCCGGCAGCAGTCCCAGCCAAATTAAATCAGGCCAAAACAAAGGTTGGAGCACTACTTCCAAGTAAAGGTCTGCACTCCGGCGATAACCCGGCCAGAGGCGATAAACGATCGCACTGCAGCCTGTAATTGCCAGTCCCAGCGCACATCCTTTGAGCAAGTCCATTCCTATCAATTTGACTGGCAAAAGCGATACCGATCCAAATAGCAACCACAATTTAGCTACCGCCAGCAACATAATTGCTGTCACGCCCATTGCTACTAAAACTTGGGTGCGCGTCAAGGGTTCAATTTCAGGATTTCCGGGAAGTTTTTCTGCCACTTAATCACTTTTAGATTTGAGGTTTGAGATTTTAGATTTGTTTAGTTTAGTCAGACAAACAACGCAGGGAGGAGATGTCTGCACCCAAGGAAGCTGGACTGATCCCGGCTCGCAAAGCGACCAAAACTCCGATCGCCTCTAAATATGAGTTTACCTGCAAAGCTTTGATTCCGAGTTTTTCTGGAGTAGTCTGCATCTGGGTTTTGTTGTCGCCGACAGCGATGATTTGTACCGACGATCGCCCGCTCAAACTCAGAATAGCACTGCCACCGCAGGCTGTGGCGGGTATCACTACCGCATCGACTCGATCGGCCCACAAATTCTGGGACTCGAAATCTCGCCTGTTTGCATAGAATTTCTCTCTTGTGGGGTGGGCATCTTGCCCGCCCCATACCTGCGTGCGGGTATCTTGCCCGCCCCATACCTGCGACAGGCAAGATGCCTGTCCCACAGTAGGAGTGACAAATTGGGGAGCTTTGCTGAGGCCGGCAAGCACGCAAGGTAGGAAAGTATAGCCGATTTCCTCAGCAGCCGATCGCGGGGACAGGTGCGGATCGAGGGGAAGTGGCGAAAGCGCGGGGGCGTGGGCGCAGGGGATTTTAAACGTCCTGACGATGAGGTGGCTGATGAGGGCTTCCGCGCCGGCGAGGGGGTCAACTCCTTTGCCGCGGCGGTAGTTTTGGAGGGCGAGGCTGCCTTCATCGTCGGGAAATCTGGCCACAACTGCGATCGCCTCTACTCTTGCTTGTGCGATTAATTTTTCTGCAGCGCGCAATAAACTGTCGGGATTGCCGATCGTCCCCCAGGATGCCCCTGATTCAGAAATACGCAATTCTACTTGCAGGGGGCGATCGGTTAAAACACAATCGGTTATATTCAAACCCAATGTAGCTCTGGCTGCATCAGCCACTTGCAAGTGTCGCAACTGCAAGTCTGGTTCGATCGCGGAATCTAGGATTAAGCCGATGCGATTTTGATGTACTGGTTGCAGTCCCCAGCATCCGGCAGCAAATTTGTCAAGGGCGTAACCTTCAACGTAGAGAGCGTTAGGTATCGGCCAATAAAGTTGAGCGCCGTTGAGGACGTTGGGGTGAGCGATCAGGGTGTCTGAAATTTGGGCGATCGCCCTAGCAACTGGCAGCGCATCTCCTGCAAAGCCCCCGATCGAGGCTCCTACGCCTGTGGGGACTATCAAAACCACTGTCAAAGGGCGGGGGTTCACGATGTTGCGGGGGATGCTTCCACGAGCACGTAGCCTTCTACCACAGCCTTTTGCCGATCGACATCCACGTCTGTAACTGCCCACCGCAGCGGTTCGCCGTACTTTTGCAGTTCAATTTCAATAGCCGAGTGCAGTTGCTCGGCTGTCTCGTGGAGGTCAACTTCTGCGGAAATGAAATGGGTAGTCATCTGGCGATCCATAATGGTTTTACCGCTAGCGGTACTTAGGTCAATTTTAGCTTACTCCTAAGATTTACCGAACTGGCGATAGTACACAATGTCTTCTTTTTCTGTTTCTATCTTCAAGTTCGATCGGGGATAAGCAACGCACAGTAACACATAACCTTCTGCCTGAAGCTCGGGACTAACGCCCATGCCATCAACTTGATCGACTTGACCCTCAATAATTTTAGCAGCGCAAGTAGTACAAACCCCTGCATTGCAAGAACTCGGCAAATCAATGCCGGCGGCGTTGGCCGCCCGCAGAATTTGTTGATCTTCGGGTACTTCTACGGTATAGGTAGAGCCTTGGTGGATCAATTCAACAGTGTAAGTCTTAGACATATTTCAATTATTGGTTTTAATTCCCCGATTGGAATTTACGCTAGATTTGGAAACAAAGCACTCAGTATTTTACCGCTGTTTGTACTTTTGTGCAATTTTACAACTGCATTTTTATTGATAATTTTTTTTATTAATTGGCTGGGACGAGCGAGTGGCCTTTTGTCAATGACTTTTTCACAAATTATTACAAACCTCACGGCGGAACTGTACCACAAAGCACTTATACTTAATTAATTTTTTACATTCAAGCCAACAACTCATCAACCGCAACACTAAAACCCGGCAGCACTAGCTGAGTGCTGACGGTAGAACCCAGGTTAAAAGTTAACTTTTGAGTTTGAGTCATTATCAATATCCAGCGACTTTCTGGAAAAACAATCCAAGCTTCCAGACAACCCGAATCTAAATATTCTTGTGCTTTCAGAAAAATTTCTTCCGCAATATCAGTAGGAGAAACTATTTCTGCAATTAACGGCGGGCTTTGAGGCAAAGTAGGAACATCGCCATATTCAGCAACAAGTTCAGGAGTCAGATAAGCTACATCTGGACGGCGCACTCGGCTGTCAGTACGACAAGGAACTTCTGTATAGACTTCGCCGCCTTGTCCGCTAGATATTTTGTAACTTCTCCAAGAATAATCTAGTTTGGATTGAATTAGACTGTGTTTTGCTGTCATGCCATTTTTCTCCACAATTTGCCCGTCCACCCATTCCCTATCCTCGGGGGGATTAGCCATAAAATCTTCTAGAGAAACATTTTCTGATAAAACGGCAGCCATTACCATAGCCATTTACTCCCTTTTGCAGAATTCACTCATATTGTAGCAATCAATTGGTAATTGGGAATTGAGAATTGGTAATTGGTAATTGGAACTAACAAATAACCTATGCCCTATGCCCTGTTTTGCCAATTTACTCAATATTAATTTGATTGGGAGGTTTAGGTTGATTCTGTGTGTCATCCTTCAAAGTTTTACGCCCAGAACTAGCATAGTCCTTGTACATTTCCACAAACATCTTGGTTAACTGCTGCAAAGAAAGTTGTTCCCCATTAACTTGAGCTTTCATATAAGCTTTAAGCACTTCAATGTAAGCCAAACCGAGGGCAAGCGTGAGAGTTGCTGCCGTTGCACCGGAGATAGCACCGCCGACAACAGTACCCGCACCAGGAATCATTTTAATCAAATTAGTAACAATACTTCTGCCGACAGCAGTAACCCCGCCTGTGCCGCTAATAGCAGACAGCATCGCCGAAATAAACCCCTTATCAAAGGGCATTCCAAAAATTACAGTAATATTAGCAATCATTGCCGTTTGCATCGTCATCAAAATCGGCGCATCAGCAAACGGTACAGGAGTCGCACCGACAATGGCAGAACCTGCAACATAAGCACTTAGATACTTAAATGCCATATCAGCTTTGAGCGCAATATTGGCAATTTGTTCTTTAACAAAAGCTTTTTTAGCTACTTCGGGCAGCAGTTGAAAAGTTGCATCGACCAACTTGTCTAAACCGTGAGATTTTACAGTATAATCCTCATCTATTTCTTCCGGTTCAGCCATCACAGGGATGATTTGACTGACAGGCAAATTCATGTGTTCCAGTTGCTTGAAAAACTCGCTCTGCTTTTTAGATGTCGTCTGAGTCAGCACTAAAAGAACTGGTACATCTTTGACTTCCATTTCTTTTAGCCAGCTTTCCTCCACAGATTCTATTCTATTGGCGCTGTGATTGATGCAGTACCAAATGACGTGAATGTGTTCTTTGGGGTGCAGGAGTCTTTGGTCTTCAATTAGTTTAGCAACGTTTAATTGAATAACTTTAATTTGTTCTGCGTTAAGTTCGAGTCCGGGAGTATCGTAGACTGTAATTGGGCAATTCGGTTTGGTATATTGGCGAATGCCTTGAGTGATGGGGCGGCCGACTCCGGTTTCTGCTAAGCGCTGGCGAAAAACGGAATTTATCAGGGTACTTTTGCCGACGCCGGTTTTGCCTATGACTAAAACATTGCACTGTCCCACTTGGTCTTCTGCGTCTTTGAAGGCGTAGTAACTTCTATTTAAAAGCTCGTCTAAGGAAAAATCGTCTGACATGGCGGTTTGCTCCGATAATGGTGGGATATTAAATCTGGATTAAACACCACCGAATAGAATTCGGGGCTAGACAAACGAAGTCCGCCTTCGCGGACTGGGGGAGTCTTAAGAATATTGTAGCAATTTGATTTAAGAACTGGTGCAACGGGTAGAGGAGAGTTTTGTGTTGCGTGCTGCTAAATGAAAGGTTGTTAAATTTAGTTTAAGCTAACAATCGATCGACATCAATGCTAAAACCTGTCAGGATTTGTTGGGTGCTGGCGGTATCGCCGGATCGAAATGTCAATATTTGATTTTGAGTCATCACGAATATTAAACGACTTTCGGGAAAAACTAACCAGACTTCCTGACAGCTAGATTCTAAATATTCCTGTGCTTTGAGAAATACATCTTCAGCGATATCGGTGGGTGAAACTATTTCGGCAATTAAAGGAAAGCTTTGGGGTAAAGTGGCAAGATTGCCAAATTGTGCAACTAATTCGGGTGTGAGATAAGCGACATCGGGACGGCGAATTTGTTGCTTAGTGCGGCAAGGAACCTCGACATAAGCTTCTCCTCCTTGTTGGCTAGAATCTTTGTAATCTCCCCAGTAACGACTTAGCCTTGACTGAATTTTACCCGTCTTTAGTGTCATGCCATTTTTCTCCACAAGTTTGCCGTCTACCAATTCCATGTTGTCGGGCGGCTCGGTGATGAATTCTTCTAAAGTAAAATTATCCTGTACAGCAGTAGCAGTGACCATAGTTATTTCCTCGCTTTTACCAAACTCACTGGTTACTATTATGGCCGATCTGCAAGGGCGATCGCACTTTGACCGACACTGCTGAAATTATACTGTAACGCCGTCAGGCCGAGCAACGCAGGCTGACTTGGTTCTAATAGCGACAGCTTTTAACCTGTAAATTATCGGCATTACGGGTATTTCCGGCTATCGACAAAAATCTTTAGCTATCGATCGGAAAATTAAACATGGTCAAGGAGAAGCGACTTCTCTGAACAAGATCGGCAGTGTTTACCGCCAATTGCACCCAACAGAGAAAGCAATTAAGAAATATCAAAGCGGTCAGTATCTTGGGGGATGTGGATGATTTAGCAACCGCTTTATTTTGTATTTTATACGATCGGGAAAAGCAGCATAATAGCCGTTCGGAAGCGCTACGGAAAGCACAAGTTAAGCTCCGAAACTTGACAGGCGATGAGTTGTCTGGTAGATATAAACGGCAGTTAGAGGATTATTTTGAGCAACAAAAAGGAGAACAGCAAGCAGAACTTATCAAAAATGTGGGATTGCGATTAGATTTGCTTTGTCGGGAAACATTGCCCTTTGTCAGTCCCCATTATTGGGCAGGATTTGTATCGCAGGGTTTGGCGTAGGAGAAACAGTAAGCATTTAAAAATTTTTATTGCTAATCTATCCTTGATTCTCTCCCAGTTTTCTGATGAGAAATCTGACTTCTTCGAGCAGGGTATTAAATCGTTGGTCATTTTCTAATTTGTACTGTTGAAAATCCTCATCTCGCCGCCGCATTTCTTCATCTCGCCGCCGCGTTTCTTCATCCCGCTGCGAGTCTCTTTCTAAAAGAGCATTGACAGCACCTACAAGCATATCGACATTCCGAGTAGTTTGCTCTACAGTAGAAGCCAAATCATCCACCATTTCATCGGTCCAGCGTTCGGTTGTCATTGTTCTTATTCCTTTACCTTTTTTCAATCAATATTTTACGACAGTTTACTTCTATTTTTAGTCGATCGCTCTGCTTAGAAATGTTCCAGCAGAGATTTCTCTTGTGCGTAAACCTTTCGCAGCGACTCCACGGCGATCGCACTTAACATCAATTTAATCACCCCCACCAATTCCCCCCACTCCAACAATTCAGAAACACAAACAGCTTTCTGAAATCTCGCCGCATAAAAATCCACCCAAAAATCCGGCGCGTGTCTCTCTTTCTGACTCGCCCAACGGCGCTTCCAATAACCAAAATCTAAACCAGAGGGCAATTCCACTCCCAAAACTGGCGGAAAGTCGGCATAACTCACAAACCGACTCATCCCTTTGGCGTGCACGTACAGGATATGCGCCCAGCACTCGAAGCGATATATTTGTTCTACCTTGATTTTCAGCAGCCGCGCGATCGCCTCTTTTGTCACAAACCGGCTCAATCTGTGTCTGGGGGTTGATTTTGGTCGAAAGCTTGCTAACATAGTTGATAAGTTTCCTAATTTGAATAGATCGATTCCTGATTTGGATAGATCGATTCCTGATTTGGGAATTTGATAGATCAGTCCCTTATATGGGATTTGAACTTTGATAGGCGATCGCTTTTTAGTTTTCCAGACCTGGGGGCGATCGCTTTTTACAATATAATTGTATGACTTATATTAGTCAAGTGTCAAGAGGTTATGGGATTAATTAAGTTGCGGGTGCGAGAATTCGCTGCCGAGAAGGGCTGGACGCTGAAAGAAGTTTCAGAGCGATCGGGCGTCGTCTACAGCACGCTCAGAACCTATGCCCGATCGCCTGGATTAGCAACAGTTGACGTGACAGCCTTGCACAAGTTGGCTAGGACTTTTGATTTGTCGATCGAAGATTTGTATGAGATTGTGCAGGAATAGTCGATCGCTTTTACGAACTAATTATCCACTCAATATTGCTCGACAGTTGCTAGCATCTGATTGACAGACTCGCTTTGTTGTAGCGCTTCCCAATCAGATGTAACAGGTTGGTAAGAACAGTAACACACCACAATTCGCTCCTGCGTATCGGAAGCAAAAAACTGCTGAACGCGAGTAACTACCCAATCTCCATCTTTCCCGTGGGTGACTCCATTACCGGGGTCAGATAGATTTTCATAATCGCGGGTTTTGTCCCCTACTTGAGGAATTTCTGGGTTTTCTTCCCAAGTCCAATTTTCCCAAAGTATATTAGTTAGACTGCCCCTTGGCATAAGCTGACGTTCTTCCCAGCCCGGAGCACTCATGCTTTCGGTTTTGTAGACAATCCAGATTTTTTTAGCCATTTTTCCTCCCTTTCCTTTAATCTTGGTAATCTTGCCACATATCCTGAAACGAGGTTTGTTCCCCGTCAAACACGCAAGCCACATCAGGGGGGGTGTTACGAGTTACTCGGATTTCTTTTAACCGCCAGTGGTATTTTTCGCCCATCTTTTCACAGAGTTCGGGATCTGTAACATGGTGTACGTTTTCTGGCTTTGGATTCGGTACGCGATCGCTCCTCACTTGAGACTTCCCTTACAGTTTAAAAACTAAATGTCTTGCCCTGTATGCGATCGCTCCACCACTGCACACAGCAGCTATGTGTTGTTTTGGTTTTGACTTGCTTCTATTTTTGGTTGCTCAGCCTTCATGACATATTGCTCCATAAATTCCAGCAAAACATCCCTCATATTTTTACCGTCCCTAGCAACAGCCGACTTAAATCGGTTCCGGAGCTCCGGCGGCATTTCTACTCTAATAGCCACAGTCTTGTTTTCATCCATACAGGCTCAAGGCTTTACAACATATACATTTTGACATTTTTATGTAGTTTGCCTAAAAACCAGCTTTTTGCATACAGGTGCATTGTTTTAACTATATGCTTTAGTGCATACTAATGCAAGAGTGCAATAAATACCGTTTTCCGCAAAAAACGCTACAGAGCGTTAATTTAAGTCATTTAGGTATGATTTACGCTCATAAACCCGATTTCTGCAAAAAATCTTGAGTTGGGCTTTGTTAGTACATTGTGGTCAATTGTAACAACTTTATAAATAAAAAAAGCGCCTGAGTTCCCTCAGACGCTTACCATAAAATCAACAAATTGTCAACCCTAACCTAACCCTTCAAAGCCTCAGCACCGCCGCAAACTTCCAGGATTTCCTGAGTAATTGCCGCTTGCCGCGCCTTGTTATAAGTCAGCGTCAAAGTACCGATCAAATCGCTAGCATTCTCACTAGCATTGTTCATTGCCGTCATCCGCGCAGCCAACTCGCTAGCGGCAGACTCTTGCAAAGCCCGCAGCAATTGGTTGTTCAAATACAAGGGCAAAAGAGCATCCAGAATTTGCGCCGGATCTTGCTCGAAAATCATGTCGCGGGGCAAACTCTTCTTAGTAGGTGCAGAAACCTTTTCGCGCGATACTTGAAACTCTCCGCCTTTGGTAGTCAAGCGGAAGATTTCATCGTCTTGCACTTCAAAACCTTGGGGGTCGAGGGGCAGCAAAGTTTGAATTACCGGACGCGAACTAATTAGCGACACAAATTTGGTGTAAATTAACTCAACTCTGTCCACAGTTCCCGACAGGAACAAAGAAAGCAATTCGTCAGCAATTTGTGCCGCTTCCGATGCTGTGGGAATTTGTTCCAAGTTAGCGTAAGTAGCATCGATCGGCTGTTCGCGGCGCTGGAAATACTGAGTAGCTTTGCGTCCTACCAACACGTACTTGTAGTCTAAGCCTTCAGCTTTGATTTCCTTAGCGCGATTTTCGGCGTATTTGATGATGTTGCTGTTGTAGCCGCCGCACAAACCCCGATCGCCCGAAACTACCAACAGTCCCACAGATCGCACTTCGCGTTTTTTCAGCAGCGGCGAATCCAAATTTTCAAACTGCAAGCGTTCCGCCAAACCGTACAATACCTCTGCCAGCCGATCGGCAAAAGGTCGAGTTGCAGTCACTTGTTCTTGAGCCCGGCGCACCTTAGCAGCCGCCACCAAGCGCATTGCTTCTGTAATCTTTTTAGTGTTCTTGACCGACTTAATGCGATCGCGAATAGTTTTCAGATTTGCCATAACTTTCTCCTTAAATCCTTGCCCGCATCTTCTTAATTCAAACCGCAGAGTAACGCAGAGTAACGCAGATCAACTTCAGATTATCTGCGTTAATCCGCGTTCATCTGCGGTTCAAAATTTCTACTTGTCTAAGCAGAAACTAGAAAACTTTGCTTGTATTCAGCGATACCTTCTTTCAGCAGCTTCTCAGCTTCATCAGTCAATGCCTTTCCGCCTTGAACTATTTCGCCGTACTTCGGCTTGCTAGTCCGCAAATAGTCGCGCAAACCAACAGTAAACTTGTTGACTTTTTCCACAGGAATGTCATCCATATAGCCGTTAATACCGGCATAGATTACAGCCACTTGTTCGTTCATCGGCAGAGGCGAACTTTGGGGCTGTTTCAACAGTTCCCGCAAGCGCTGACCGCGCGCCAATTGATTCTGAGTAGCTTTATCCAAGTCAGAAGCAAACTGAGAAAATGCTGCCAGTTCTTCAAACTGCGCCAATTCCAATTTCACCTTACCGGCTACTTTTTTCATCGCCTTAGTTTGAGCCGCCGAACCTACCCGCGATACCGAAATACCGGGGTTTACTGCCGGACGCAAACCAGCGTTAAACAAGTCAGAAGAAAGGAAGATTTGACCGTCGGTAATCGAAATTACGTTCGTCGGAATGTAAGCAGAAACGTCGCCAGCTTGGGTTTCGATAATTGGCAAAGCAGTCATGCTGCCTTCGCCCAAATCGTCGCTCAATTTAGCAGCGCGTTCTAGCAAGCGAGAGTGCAGGTAAAACACGTCTCCGGGATAAGCTTCGCGACCGGGAGGACGGCGCAGCAAGAGCGACATTTGGCGGTAAGCTTGTGCTTGTTTGGAAAGGTCATCGTAAATGACCAAAGTGTGCTTGCCTTTGTACATGAAATACTCGGCTAAGCTAGCACCTGTGTAGGGAGCCAAGTATTGCAGGGTTGCGGGGTCGCTAGCGTTAGCTGCTACAACGATCGTGTAGTCCATCGCGCCCTTTTCTTGCAGGACGTTGACGATGTTAGCTACTGTAGAAGCTTTTTGACCGATCGCCACGTAAACGCAGATTACGTTTTCCGATTTTTGGTTAATAATCGTGTCGATCGCGATCGCAGTTTTACCGGTTTGTCTGTCACCGATAATCAGTTCCCGCTGTCCTCTTCCCACCGGAATCATCGCATCAATAGCGGTAATTCCTGTTTGCATGGGTTCGTAAACAGAACGGCGAGAAACAATCCCCGGTGCCGGAGATTCAATCAAGCGAGATTCAGTAGTTTTAATGTCCCCTTTGCCGTCGATCGGACGGGCCAAAGCATCAACTACCCGTCCCAACATTGCTTCACCCACGGGGACTTCAGCAATTCTGCCAGTAGCAGTAACTGCCGAACCTTCTTCGATGCCGAGGCCTTGTCCCATCAGCACAGCGCCGACGTTATCTTCTTCGAGGTTCAGTGCAATACCAACGGTGCCGTCGGCAAATTCTAGCAATTCCCCAGACATAACTTTATCTAAGCCATAAATCCGGGCAATGCCGTCGCCTACTTGCAGTACCGTACCGACGTTAGAAACTTTAACATCTTGGTCGTACTGCTCAATTTGCTGGCGAATAATGCTGCTAATTTCGTCTGGTCTGATTGCTGCCATGTCAGTTGTCAGTTATTATTTGTCAGTTGTCCGTTGTCAGTTGTCAATTGTCAGTTTTTCCAAACTACTAACAGTTAACCCCTAACTAAATTAGTTAATAGTTATCAGCTATTAACTATTAAGAATTCAATCGAATTCCCAAGCGGCGCAATTGTCCTCGCAGGCTGGCATCAATCACTTGAGAGCCTACTTTAATCACGACTCCGCCGATTAAATCTGCGTCTATTTTGGTTTCAATTTCTACTTGCCTTGCGCTTGTCATCGCCTGCACTTTCTCGCGAACAGTTTGCTGTTGAGCGTCTGAAAGCGGGACAGCAGAGGTAACTTCCGCCAAAACAGTTTGGTTGAGCTCTCGGAGTTCGGCCAAGTATTTTTTACCAATTCCTTCTAAAAAAAGAATCCGTCCTTTGTCTACTAACAGCCGCAAAAAGTTCTGCATCAACGGGTTCATTTCTGACCCCGCTATTCGATCGATGACGGCTTTTTTATCCTGCGGTTTCACCAGAGGACTGCCTAGAAACAGGCGCAGTTCCTCCGAATTTTCTAGCAGGTTCAGCAAGGAGCGGATATCTTCGCCGAACTGCTCTGAGAGGTTGTTAGATTTAGCCAGTGACATCAAAGCGGATGCGTAAGGCTGTAAGACTTCGGTGCTGACTTTACTCACTTTCTAGCCTCCCAGTAAGGCAATGCTGCGATCGATTAATTGGTGTTGAGCGTTTTCGTTCAAGCTAGTTTTTAGCTGGCCTTCCACCCTTTCTAATGCCATAGATACAACCGCCGATCTGAGTTGGGCGATCGCTCTTTCCCGCTCTGCTTCCAACTCTTGACCTGCTGTTGCTTTCATGCGTTCAACTTCCTGCGCTGCCTGAGCTAGAATTGCTTCTTTAGCTTTCTTCGCATTTTCTTCAGCAGCGGATCTAATCCGTTCCGCTTCTGCTTGGGCCTGAGTCAATTTCTGCTGTTGTTCTGCTAGAGATGCTGCTGCATCTTTTTGGCGAGTTTCTGCTTCTTTAATCGCCTCTTCGATAGCGGAGCGTCTTTCGCTGAGGATGTTCCCTAAAAAGCCGCGCCCGAAGTAAAACAGCAATCCAATAACAACGATCAGGTTAATCAGGTTGGTTTCTAAAATATCGAAATTTAAACCGAAACCACCTTCCCCGCTAGCTTCTGTGGCTAGCAATAAAACAGTCCCCATGATACTCTTCCATAATTGCGCGTGCAGGTTTAGTCAACCGATTTTAGATTTGAGCATTTACCCAAAATCTAAAACTGTTCGATAGAGCTATTTGACCAGTGCAGTGCCTAATAGCTTTTCAAGAATTTGTCGGCTCAGGACATCTACTTCTTGCTCCAGCGAGCGCATTGCCTCTTGTTTTTGTTGCTCAATCTCTTGTCCTGCCTTTTCTCGCGCCTCTTGAGCTTCTTTTTGAGCCTCAGCTACTTTTGCCGACGCGGTTTTTTGGGCATCTGCTTGAGCCGCAGCAATTACTGCTTGAGACTGTTTGCGAGTTTCTCCCAGTTTTTGTTCGTATTCCTGCGCTAATTTCTGAGCTTTCGCCAAGCGTTCCTGAGCCGACAGTTGAGTGGTACGGATGTATTCATCCCGCTCGTCGAGCATCTTTGTCAGGGGCTTATAGAAAACAGCATTCAGGACTACCATCAAAACTAGGAACTGCAACGCCATAAAGGGCAAAGTTGCATCAAAATCAAACACTTTTAGTTCCTCCTTGGTTTTGGGGCGGAAAGACATCCGCCCCTTTTCGCAGTCCTTCAGTATTAAGCGAAGGGATTAGCAAACAGCAGCACCAATGCAATAACCAGACCGTAGATGGTCAGGGATTCCATGAATGCTAAGCTCAGCAGGAGAGTACCGCGAATTTTGCCTTCTGCTTCCGGCTGGCGGGCAATACCTTCTACTGCTTGACCGGAGGCATTACCTTGACCGATACCAGGTCCAATAGCGCCCAAACCAATAGCTAAACCGGCGGCGATAACAGAAGCAGCAGCAATTGTCGGATTCATGATAAATTTCCTTAACCTTGGTGTACAGAATGAAAGACAGATTTTCGGTAATTGGGTAGTTGGTAATTGGTAGTTGGGAAATAATCGAGGTTGAATCATCTCTTTTTCTGTCCCGATTTCCCATTTCCTATTTCCCGCTCCCGCGTTCCAATTCCAGAGTGTTAATCGTGGTGTTCGTCGCCGTGTCCTTCCAATGCTTCGTGAATGTAAGCTCCTGCCAAGGTGGCAAATACCAAAGCTTGAATCGCACTGGTAAACAGACCCAACATCATTACGGGCAGAGGTACAAACAGGGGAACTAACAGCACCAGCACCGCTACCACTAATTCATCCGCTAAGATGTTACCAAATAAACGGAAGCTCAGGGAAAGAGGCTTGGTGAAATCTTCCAAAATCGCGATCGGCAATAAAACTGGGGTCGGTTCGATGTACTTAGTAAAGTAACCCAAACCCCGCCTGCTGAAACCCGCATAAAAATATGCCAGAGAAGTCAACAAAGCAAGTGCTACCGTCGTGTTGATGTCGTTGGTCGGAGCTGCTAGTTCGCCTTCTGGCAACTTAATTAGTTTCCAAGGAACTAATGCCCCCGACCAATTCGATACAAAAATAAACAGGAACAAAGTGCCAATGAATGGCAACCAGGGACGGTACTCTTTCTCGCCGAGTTGATTTCTAGCCAAGTCTCGAATGAATTCTAAGGCGTACTCCATGAAATTTTGCATTCCGCGCGGAATTCTCTGCATATTGCGAGTTGCCGCCAGGGAAGCTATCAGGAGGAGAGCAATCACAATCCAGGAGGTGATGAATACCTGCCCGTGCACTTTGAGATTACCGATGTGCCAGTAGAAATGCTTGCCAACTTCCAACTCAGCGAGGGGAAAAGCATTAAAGGCATTTAAGACATTTAGCATTTCCATTCACAACAAATTCACACAGTGAGGGTTCACCGACTGCCTGACCCGTTTTGCGGGTCGGGAACGAACAGGCTTTGCAGCATATAAAAGACGAGCGCGCCCTTATATGTCAGAAATCCCAAAAATACGGGCAAAATGTGTAGCTGATTCCACTGAGTTGCTACTACAATCAACCCAATAAATACAGCCAACCGATTTTTACTCAGACTCCTCTTTTGCGGGCCGAGGCGCTCAACGTCTTTGGCCAACATTCTCAAGTAAACCACACCTACGATCGCCCCAATCAAGTAATTTAGGGCAATGTTGAGTGAATAAAAAATCCACACAGAGATAAAAATTATTCCCGTGAAAGCGAGTGTGACTACAAACAACTGTTGCTGAAGTTTGTAGAAATCTTGCATAGCATCAGTGGACTCCGGTTCGGACGAACCTGTCTGAGAGATGTCCTGCGTTTGGGCGGTGGATGCGCGAGATTGATCTGACAAGGTTACTTGACTTTCAAAGCAGCCGGTGTTATTTGACTCCCACTACAATTAATTCGGTTGAAACCGTCTTGTAGCGACAAGTGTGACAAACGTTACAGCTCGTACACTTCACATCGAATAATACCACGTGCAGGTAACATAACTTAAAAAAAAATGAATTTTTCGATTGGTTTTTGAGAACTGTCTGGCTGAGCCGCTTGACCTGGCTCGGCAAGCGTGCCGAACCGTTCCCAAGCCTGAATCTATAAGGCTTTTATGCAGATAGCCGCAGGTTTTATGAATACTTATTTTCGGGCGATCGCCCGAAAAGAAAACTCAACTTTAGCACTTTTGGGGCGACAGCGCTCAACCGTGAGGCTCTAACCAGCAACCAGCGTCAATCACTGCCGTCGAAACTACTCCCAGTTGGCGAGGGCAGCGGGGTACGGATCGTCCTCCAGCCAGATGGGGGTACCGTCATCGGTTCGCAGCAAGCAACAGAATCAAAGGTTCCAGGCTGTGCTTTGAACTCAATTTGTTGTCCGGGCCGGTACCCGAATGCTTCGTCCCAGCCTACATCTGCATAGAAGTCCACGATCGGCTTGCTGTAATTAGTAGTCTTTAATACTGATTTTAGAGGCGATATCTGAAACCAGCCAGCATATAGTAGTTTTAGATACAAAAAATCACTTGACAGGAGTGTAGTCACAGGCGGTTCGTGCCGTCTTGTCCGGGACTGTTAGCCAGAGTACGAACTAGAGGCAGGGCAAGTGACCTATGATTCAACGAGGTGAAACTCTTTAACAGCCGGAAGGAAGTTTCTATTTTCGTGGCTCGATCGACTAAGCTTAATCAAAGCAAATCGCTGTAGAGGCTGCAAACTCGCCCACTGTTCCAAAGCAATTGTCACGCCGAACTCTTGCGCTTTTACAGAAACCGACTCCGGTACAGTTGCAGCATCCATCCACGGGGGATTTTCATCAACCGCCAAATCAGTTCCCGGTTTGCCTGTGTGTAGAATTAATATTTTATTTAGCTGTTCTCGGTAATCAATAATTTCTGCTGGTGTCAAGCAAGGTTTCTCTACAAGGATTTCACGTTCTGCTTGAGTCAAATGATTCCAATCCTGCAACTTTAATTTAATGCCGCAAGTATCTAACTTGAGACGTACCTGCATCGGAATGCAGCGCAAAGCTTCCACAAAATCAGCTTCAAATTCAAAGAACATAATAGATAGTTGATAGTTGATTAACCGCAGAGAGCGCTCTTGGCGCGGAGTTAGAGAGGAGAGAGAAATGAACAAGATTTTGATAAGCTCGATCGTCGATTCAGGAATTGCGCGCTAATACCAAGAAACCAGGTTTTTGTCAGAATTTTTGGGTAAGTGCGAAAGATTTTTGTAAAAACCCGGTTTCTGACCGATCGCGCGCAATTCCTACCATTATTGCAAAAAGTTCGATCGCCATTTATAATTAAATAATATTACAAACTATTGACATGAATCCCGTAGACTACCTTCGGATTAGTTTAATAGACCGCTGCAACTTCCGCTGTCTCTACTGTATGCCAGAAGGTAGCGAGTTGGACTATGTATTGCAGCAGCAGTTGTTAACTCACTCGGAATTGCTAACTCTGCTGCGGGAAGTTTTTATACCCGTGGGATTTACAAAGTTTCGGTTGACTGGTGGGGAACCGCTGCTGCGGCCTGGGGTGGTGGAATTGGTGAGGTCGATCGCCTCGATGCCCGAAACGCGAGATTTGTCAATGACAACTAATGGCTTTTTGCTGGCGTCCATGGCGGAAAATCTTTACAATGCTGGTTTGCGCCGGATTAATATTAGTTTGGATTCCTTGGAACCGGAGACTTTCGATAAGATAATTGGCAGTCGGGGACGATCGCGATGGACGCAGGTTTGGGAGGGAATTCAAGCGGCTTATCAAGCAGGATTCGACCCGCTGAAACTGAATGTTGTGGTAATTCCCGGTGTCAATGACGGCGAAATATTGGATTTAGCGGCATTAACTATTAACCGGAATTGGCACGTCCGATTTATTGAGTTTATGCCGATCGGCAATGGGGAGTTATTTGGCGATAAGGGTTGGGTAGCTTCGGCCCAATTGCGGCAACAAATTAGCGACAAATACGGGTTAGCCGAGTCGGGTGTTCGGGGTAACGGGCCGGCGGATGTGTTTCAAATTCCGGGGGCGAAGGGTACTTTAGGATTTATCAGTCAGATGTCCGAGTGTTTTTGCGATCGCTGCAATCGAATGCGTTTGTCGGCTGACGGGTGGCTGCGGCCTTGTCTGCTGAACGAAACGGGGCAAATTGACTTAAAAACTGCTCTCCGCAGCGGGACTCCTACAAGCGAATTGCGCGAGCGAGTGCGGCACATTTTAGAGATTAAACCCGAGATTAATTTCAAGCAGCGGGATTCGGGAACTACTCAAGGAAATTACAGCCGCACAATGTCTCAAATCGGCGGGTGAACTGCCCGAAATAGAGCGCTCTTTTTGTGATTTCCAGGAGAGGGGCGATTTCCTACGAGATAGCTTCGCACGGGCGGACTTGAGAAAAAACCGGCGATCGCTCTCAAAATAGATGATACTTCAGACAAACTTGTAAATCTTCCTCAGATAGCTGGGCTATTTTCATCAAGGCTCTTAAGGTTCCAACTTTCAAATCTTGCTTCCGGTGAACGGGAATTGACAAAATTTGTTCTATTTCGGGGTTGTCATAGATATGATGACTGCCAGTTACTCCTCAAACGAAATTAAAAGCTTGCTCAGCAATTGAGCGAGAACTTCACGTTCCGCTTCATCTAAAACCATAAGGAGACGATGCCCATTGGCAACATGAGCATCAACAGCTTGTTCGATCGTGTTGAAACCTTTACTGGTCAACTGAATTAGCGTCCCTCGGCGATCGCTTGGATCGTCCATGCGCTTTACAAGGCCAGCTTGTTCTAAGCGATCGATACGATGCGTCATTGTACCAGATGAAACCATCAAACTGTTGAATAGCTCAGTTGGCGAAAGCTGGTACGGCTGACCAGAGCGGCGCAATGTAGCCAACACATCAAATTCTCCACCATTCAAGCCAAAGTCTAAAACTGTCTCTTGAATCGATCGTTCTAAGTATTTAGCTAGTCGCCCCATCCTTCCCATGATGCCCATTGGTGACACATCTAAGCCAGGGCGCTCTCTCTGCCATTGAGCCAAAATCACATCGACGGGATCGCCATTCATTAAAATACTCTCACCTAAAAATCTTGATGTCAACTATCTTAGCATCAAGATAAATGCTATTATCTCGATATCAAGTATCTTAATATCGAGATAAAAACTATGAAGACAGCTACTGTTCGTCTGTCTGATGTTCTGCTGACTGCTTTAGCACCGATGATCTGGGGAACGACTTATGCTGTAGCAACTGAACTCCTACCGCCTAACCATCCGTTAATGGTGGCGGCCTTGCGATCGCTGCCAATTGGTATTCTGCTAACAGCATGGTCGAGACAACTGCCTAAAGGTATTTGGTTGTGGCGTATTTTGCTCTTAGGCAGCCTCAATATCGGCATCTTTCAAGCGCTATTATTTGTAGCTGCTTATCGCCTTCCGGGTGGCGTTGCTGCAACAGCAGGCGCGATCCAGCCTTTATTGGTCGTATGGTTTTCCTGGATAATATTGAATGAAAAACCGTCTAAGCTGTCTATTGTGGCAGCGATCGCTGGCTTTGTGGGTGTCGGGTTGCTGGTTCTCGGCCCTACTGCGCGCCTCGATCGTGTTGGCATTGTTGCCGCGATCGCTGGAGCCGCAACAATGGGGTTAGGAACTGTGCTAGTCAAACGGTGGAAACGCCCAGTTTCTCTCCTTGTCTTTACAGCATGGCAGTTAGCAGTGGGCGGAATCGTTCTGCTGCCAATCGCCCTCGTAATTGAAGGGCCAATAACTCATCTCTCAACAACTAACCTATTGGGTTTCGTTTACCTGGGCGTAGTCGGCACTGGAGCTGCTTATGCACTTTGGTTCCGGGGGATTGATAAACTCAAAGCATCGGCTGTTTCATATCTAGGGTTGATGAGTCCTATAGTCGCAACACTCATTGGATTCGTCTTACTAAACCAAACATTTACGCGAATTCAACTCATTGGGATTGCG
The DNA here is from genome assembly GCF_036704885.1 of Microcoleus sp. F4-D5. Taxonomy (NCBI): domain Bacteria; kingdom Bacillati; phylum Cyanobacteriota; class Cyanophyceae; order Oscillatoriales; family Microcoleaceae; genus Microcoleus; species Microcoleus sp. F4-D5. Next base: position 21,250 of record NZ_JAUBSX010000056.1, read on the forward strand.
ATCGTTTTGATGAGTGTTTTGATCGGACAACAAACTAATAGGCATCGCAAACGCTAAAGAACACTGTGGAGAAGGAAACTGCGCGATCGCATAACTTCCCTATCCACAAATCCCGCAGGTTTTTCTGATGAAGTTGATTCGATTGGATATTATGATTAACTGGTTCCCAGGCTAAGACCTGGGAACGAGCAAACGCAGGTTTGGGAGGGAATTCAATCGGCTTATCAAGCAGGATTTGACCCGCTGAAACTGAATGTTGTGGTAATTCCCGGTGTCAATGACGGCGAAATATTGGATTTGGCTGCATTAACTATTAACCGGAATTGGCACGTCCGATTTATTGAGTTTATGCCGATCGGCAATGGGGATTTATTTGGCGATAAGGGTTGGGTAGCTTCGGCCCAATTGCGGCAACAAATTAGCGACAAATACGGGTTAGCTGAGTCGGGTGTGCGGGGTAACGGGCCGGCGGATGTGTTTCAAATTCCGGGGGCGAAGGGTACTTTAGGATTTATCAGTCAGATGTCCGAGTGTTTTTGCGATCGCTGCAACCGGATGCGTTTGTCGGCTGACGGGTGGCTGCGGCCTTGTCTGCTGAACGAAACGGGGCAAATTGACTTAAAAACTGCTCTCCGCAGCGGGACTCCTACAAGCGAATTGCGCGAGCGAGTGCGGCACATATTAGAGATTAAACCGGAGATTAATTTCAAGCAGCGGGATTCGGGAACTACTCAAGGAAATTACAGCCGCACTATGTCTCAAATCGGCGGCTAATTATCTATTATCAGCGATAAGTCAGTCTGAAGTAACGCCCTCGCCTTGCGCGCGGATCGATCGTAAGCTGGCGTTGCCTGTCTTAGGTCGCAGGAATTCGACATTCAACTCTAGTTTGTCTCCCAGCCACAAAGAATGTTTTGTGTGGTCGGCCACATCGTCGCCTGTTTCAGGGTGAATGAGAATATCGAGCCCCTCACGATTCAGCATTAACCAGGGAACGACTTTGCCAAACTGGTCTGGTAAAAATGCAACTTGATACATCGCTTGGGGGTGGGGGCCAATGGGTTTGTCATGCCAACGCCCAAGCTGCACCTCAAACTGAGTCAATCCTTCTCGTACACGCGCTGCGGCATCGCGATTATCACCGTCGAAGTAAATATGTGCATGAAAACCAAGGATGTTAATGGTGTCTTCTTTCATCATTTTTAGTGGATTATTGAGTGGTAGTTCATAAAGCAATATTTTGTACTAATAAGCGTAATTATAACGGCAAATAATCCTGGTTTGTTTAGGTCAGGATTTCAGGTTTGAGCAAGTAGGGATAAAAAAACAACCCTGACGTTGAAAGTAGCCAAGGCGGATCGGTTTTCTCATGGTCTGCGGCAAAAGCAAGACAGGCTTTGATGTCTGCCGAATTTAGTAGGGTTTTCCACCAATAAGACTCCAAAATTGGCGGCAGTCCGATCGACACGGGGCGATCGGCTGCGACTGTTGAGAGGCTGCGACACTGGGGGGCGATCGGATGACTCCGAGGTGATCGGACTGCTGGCAAGTCTGGCACGATCGGAGCGGTCGCACGTCTGGCGCTTGTTGGCACGTCTGGCACGGTCGCAGCGGTTGGAGCGGCTGGCACTGTTACAGGTCTTTATGTAAAGAGTTGATGTTTAAGTATCTTTACGGTAGACAGGGAATTGAAAAAATGTTAAATATGCAATAGGACTTACTTGTAATCCCTCTCTTTTGGAGAAATGATAAATGTCTAAACATAAAGATGACTCTGAAGATAAAACAGAGGTAGTTGGGTATGTAGAAAGTTTATTTTTGTAAACACTATAACTAAAAAACTAATGAAAAAACTAAAAAAGCAGATACATACTTTTTTGCCAACAGCCAAAATATTTTTGGATGATGTAGAAAAAATAGAGGAAATATTAAAAGAATCTTGTTTTTCAACTTATAATATTACTCCGAACGAACCTAAATTAGATTCAATTTGTGAGATTCAAAGAACACGTGAACTATTTGAACAATCATATTCTTCATATATCATTAAACTTGAGGACGAATATGAATTAGAATCAATTAATGAGATTATAGAAATTGCAGAGAAACAAGATTTCTATAATTTAGAAATCGTGTTAACGAAACCTTATTTTAATTTAGAACTCGATCAATTTAACACACAAATATATTGTGATGATGATTCTCTTTGTATTGGTATGATCGAAAGAATCAAGCCAATTATTTTAAAAAGAAAAACATACTTTCAACACTGGTTATTTGGTATAAACAAAAAATTTGTAGTTTTTACTAAAGAAAGGTCAAACCAAAAAACTAACTTTTTTATTAAAAATAAAGACCAAATTATTTTAAGTTCAATTAGTGCCATTATAGGTGCTTTATTTGCTACATTGTTGAGATTTATATTAATCGGTCAAGGAACTCTATAAAAACCCTGACATATTCTGACATAGCCTCAGCACTTCCAAGCTCTAGGCGGGGAAATGTGGGAAACCAGTCATTTGCAGCATACTAAAGCTAGGCGGGGAAACTCTATTTTCCTCATCTAGACCTTATAACCGTTGTAGCTGACTACTTTTGCATTTGCTGAGAAAAATTTCATGATGCTTGCTGAGAGCATTTTGATTTGGTGCTGTTTTTCGATCCTGGGGTAAAGTCAGTTTCCGATCAGCCAAACCTTGGTAACAGGTGCCGATGAGTTCAGGGGCAATCACCACTTCATTAGTATCTGGTCTAATTGATAGTAGATGCAAATCGAAGAGAGTGTGTATGTCGGCTCTAAGTGGTAAACCATTTGTTACATGATTGGTTTGATTACCTTGATATGGAATTATATGTGCTGCTTCGATAGCTGACTCTACATCACAATCAGTTATTGGGCATCGACCGCCGTAAGCAGTTAACAACTTACGTCGAAATTTAGGCTGTCCCTGTCGCTGCACAATAGAAACTGTTATCCTTCGTCTGGCATCTTGAAGGGTTTCAACGTCAAAATATCCCTCAGATTTAATTTTTTTGCGCTCAGCATCTAGCTCAAGTAGCTCTGGATTGCGGGTGTAGAAGTAAGAGTCGATGGTTGGCAAATCACCAGAGCCTACATGGTTGTGACCATAACCGAGAGTTTGCGACGGAATCAATACCGGATTATCTCGCAAATCTAGTTCCAAATCCTTCATGCTGCGAATCGCCTCTGGAATTTCAGCAATTTGATTATTATTGAGCTCAAGCCGTGTCAACTTTGACAGTTGCCCGAGTTCCTCTGGAATGGAGATAATCTCATTGCCACTCAGGTAAAGCCATTTCAGATTGGACAGTTGCCCGAATTCCTCTGGGATGGAGGTAATCTCATTGTCACTGAGGTTAAGCAGGGTGAGACTTGACAATTGCCCGAGTTCCTCTGGGATGGAAGTAATCTCATTGCCACTGAAGAAAAGCCATGTCAGATTGGACAGTTGCCCGAGTTCCTCTGGAATAAAGGTAATCTCATTGCTACTGAGATTAAGCTGTGTAAGACTCGACAGTTTACCGAGCGCATCTGGGATGGAGGTAATTTCATTGTCACTGAGGTAAAGGTATTTCAGATTTGACAATTGCCCGAGTTCCTTTGGGATGGAGGTAATTTCATTGCCACTGAGGTAAAGGTATTTCAGATTTGACAGTTGCCCAAGCCCCTCTGGGATGGAGGTAATTTCATTGCCACTGAGGTTAAGCAGGGTCAGATTCGACAGTTGCCCAAGCCCCTCTGGAATGGAGGTAATCTCATTGCCACTGAGGTTAAGCTGTGTCAGATTCGACAGTTGCCCAAGCTCCTCTGGAATGGAGGTAATCTCATTGTCACTAAGGTAAAGCTGTGTCAGATTGGACAGTTGCCCGAACTCCTTTGGAATGGAAGTAATTTGATTGTTCCAAAAGTTAAGCTGTATCAGATTGGACAGTTGCCCAAACTCCTTTGGGATAGAGGTAATCTGATTGTTCCAAAAGTCAAGCTCTGTCAGATTCGAGAGTTGCCCGAACTCCTTTGGGATAGAGGTAATCTTATTATGATTGAGGCAAAGCTGTGTCAGATGCGTACACTTAACAATCTCCAGTGGCAATTCCTCCAACCCTAGCTTGGACAAATCTAGCTTACTTAATTTCTCCTCGGCTGCTTGGTCAATTCGCCGCGCTGCTTCTTCTCGCGTCATGTCCTTTGTCTTTCCGTAATATTCGTTTTATTGTGACCATAATTTAACTGGTTCCCAGGCTCTAGCCTGGGAACCGAGATCCAGAAGCTCTGCCTCGCTAACGGATAAAAATAAAAACAGGAGGCAGATGCTCATGGAATGTGTTCCCAGGCTAAGGCCTGGGAACGAGCAAACACCTACGCTTTGCGCTTCCGACGGCGAATCAGCACACTCATCACTTGCTTCGGATTAGCTGCACGTTGTAGGGGACTCCAATCGCCAACTTGGGCAAATCCCAGGCGGTACAAGGTGAGTATGGTTTCCCTGACACCCTTGGGCGAACCTGTCACCGTTACACAAACCACATCCTGTTCCGATTCTGCTGCTGAGCCGTCATTTGGCCGATCGAATTTGTTGTCGTCAGGCAAGAATTCCTGTGACATAATATATGTTCTCCTGGTTTTAGGTTTTCTAGAAAAACCCAAAAACCCAGCCGCCCCGCTTTTCAACACATAGCAGGGCGGCTACAGAGAGTGTTATCATACTCCGTTAGCCTCCAGACTGCTTGTCCCAGTTTGGCGGTTATGCTGTCCATTGCTGCTCGCAACAGCTTTGGGCAGTGCAACTAGATTTTTGGGCGACGCGGGCTACTTCCTCTACAAGCAAAGCAACCTCTCACTTCAAAGCGTAGCCGCAGACGGGGGCCTGTGTCAATCCATTTGGGATTTGGGATTTGGGAAAGGTGCGTCAGCTTTGAGATTGCTTCACTACGTTCTCTTCGGACAGAAAATCCTAGTACGTGCATCCATGATTAACTGGTTCCCAGGCTCCAGCCTGGGAACGAGCAATCGCCTACTTCCTAGGCTTTGCGCTACAGTTATAATATTCACATCAATTTAAAAAGTGCGATCGACCCCGCTCTCATCAGCCCAAAAACTTGCACTCAAGGATAATTATGCTGCACAATCTTCAGCAATCTCACCAACAAGAGATACAGACGATTACTCAAGTTTTGGGAAAAATCACCAACCGCACGGCGGATCAGATTAAACCATTACTAGATGCGATGCTCAAACAGCTAATTGAACCTCAACAACCTCCATTTTATGAAACAGCTACCCCAACAGAATGGTCAATAGCATTTCAAGAATGGGTTGACAGTCATCGTACCCTAAATCTCCCCACTCTTTCAGATGAAGCTATTAGCAGAGAGAGCATTTATGGAGACAGAGGTTAAATGCCGTTTCTCGTAGATACAAACATACTGCTGCGTAGCATCGATACAGCACACCCAATGAATCCTGATGCCGTTAATGCCGTGATTACTCTGCGCGATCGCGGGGAACAACTTTATATCGTACCCCAAAAGTCGATCGAGTTTTGGAACGTTTGCACGCGCCCGATCCAGAGAAATGGATTAGGGCGTACTGCAATAGAAGCAGAGGCAGAAATTAATCGCTTAAAACAGCTTTTTCCTCTGTTGTTGGATACCGAAGCAATTTATCAAGAATGGGAGCGACTGGTGATAACACATAAGGTTGTAGGTGTTAACGTTCATGATGCGCGGCTAGTTGCTGCTATGCTAGTTCATGGTTTAACCCATATCCTAACTTTTAACATTGCTGATTTCGCTCGTTATTCACAAATTACGGCTGTTAATCCTCCAACTGTAAAGCCTTGATTAATTGGGAATTTAACATAAATTATACTCCGAGCAAAGAACAGGCAAGATGCCTGTTCCACAAAAAGCTAATTTGATTGTGGGGAGTAGGAGTTGGGCCGGAGAGCCCGCCCTTAGATTTTACCGGGTGTTAGCAAAATTAGCTGTTTTGATAAGATCGATCGCACTTCATCCAATCCCATCTCCACATCCGCCAAAATCTCTCCCACAGTTTTGGTATTGCAAGCTTGCAGAAACTCAAATTCCGCACTTGACAAATTGACCAATTGGTAGTTGCAATCAAAGACTTGCTGACTCGGCCAACCGTGCATACAACCACTCAACTCGGGAATTGCCGCCAAAAGTGCCTTATCGTCCGACCAATCAACTTTAACTACAGGCTTTTTACCCAAGAAAAACTCGTAATGGCTGATTTCAGTATCCAACAATTCAATTAATCGATAAAGCTCTCGTTCCGTCAAACCTTGAGCTCTTTCTATCAATTCCGGCGCTTTGCCCAAAAGTCTTTCTAACTGCCAATATCCCGGATTTGAGAAACCGATAAATTCCAATCCCGAAGCGTCAATTAACTCGAACAAAGTCTCAATATTGTAGTCAATTTCCTGCGGGTGAACGTACATATCAGCAAAACATTCGTCTCGCTGATTTTCTCCCGCCCAGCGCTGTTTTTCGTACTTGACAAGACGGTTGTTTTCTGGTAAAGAAGCAAAGATTTGACGGCCGACTTTCACGCCATCGGGATAGTCACCTTTCTGGCTGCCTTGGAGTAGGGCGATCGCCTTTTGCATGAGTTGAATTTCCCAGCGTCCGAGCTCAGCATACACAAAAATGTGCATCAAACCGCCCGCCGCCAACTTCGCCGCCAGCGCTTGAATGCCCCGGATCGGATCTGGTAAGTGGTGCAGCACGCCGACGCAGTTGATCAAATCGAACTCGCCCTCTAACTCGGCGGCATCGTACAGGCTGAGGTGGCGGAAATCAGCTTCGCGCGCTCCCGATCGGCGACAGCGTTCTTGTGCTACCTTCAAAGCACCTTCACTCAGGTCGATCGCCGTTACCGAAGCTTCAGGATTGAGGTGAATCAGATAATCGGTGCTCGAACCAGTCCCGCAGCCAGCATCTAAAATCCGAATATCGAGTTTTGGCGGCTTTTGGCCGGTGCAAAAATTGTAAGCATCAGGCCAACTCCAGCGCCAGTTGTACCCTGGGGGCGGTTCGTCGGACAAAGGATCGGGCGGGAAAGGGAAGGTATCGTAAAGCCGCCGCACGGCAGCGCTGATATCAGGCGTAGTATCCATAGGTGAGGTAATATTGCGTGAGTTTTCAGATTTGTTGTCAGCAGCTACGGGCAAACAGCGCTAGGCCATGCACTTCTGTTGCTGCGTTACTGGCAACAAAAGATTCGCTGCGCTGGCGTTGGGCAAGCCTGAAAGAGAGGGTTCGGGCGATCGACTAACCCCTGATAGCCAAGCCCTGACAGCTTCCGCGTAATAAAACTTATCATTTTTTCTCATATAAGCTCTCTTAAATCTATACAATAAATCTCGACAGGCTTTTTAACAAACAAGGACTGTCAATAACCTACCGCTCAGCTTTCGGGTAAAGCGGAGGCGTCTTTCAAGAGAGCAAGAGGCCCAGAAAAAGGCAGAAGAAAATTTTTGATTTTCTTTTCCCTTAATGAAAGGCACTTGCTGCAATCGCCCAAAGGCAACTCTCCTGCCGAGTCTTTTTTTCCACGGGTGTACGGGCGGGGCGCAGCGGAGGGAGTACCCCGTGCCTGCCTTCCGATCGGACATTTCCCGGCAGGCAGAAAGATGAAACCAAAACATTTTAATCTAAGAAAGTAAGTGCGCCCGAACCTCGTGACAGGTAAAGGCAAAAAGTAAACAAAGCAAAAATACCTAATTTTACCTGCATGAGAAGGCAAGGTTAGTCTGGGTAAATGCTGCAACGATTTAGATAGGGAGCGAAGGAGTCTAATGACTGTAAAGGCAAGTGGTGGAAGCTCGGTTGCGCGTCCGCAACTATATCAAACTGTACCGGTCGCAACAATTTCGCAAGCAGAACAGCAAGACCGCTTCCTACAGCGGGGCGAACTCAGCGAACTGGCAAGTTATTTCAGTTCAGGGACTCTGCGGATCGATATCTCTGCGACGCTGACCAAAAACTCGGAACTGATAGTATCCCGCGCAGCCAACCGGATTTTTACCGGCGGTTCCCCGCTGGCATTTTTGGAAAGACCGCAAGAACCTGTGATGGCTGTAGCAGGGGCGGCTCGCGGGGGCTCGGCGAATGTCTCTGAAGGCATGAAACTGGGAAATGTCACCTACGTTGAAAGTCGCGCAGGCGGCGGCAACGGCTCAGGCGGCGGCGGCTTCTTGGGGCTGGGAAATCTGTTTTCTGGCAACGGTGGCGGCGGCCCGATCCCAGCAGGATTTGGGCCGATTAATGTCTCGCGCTACGGCCCGGGCAACATGACCAAATCTCTGCGGGATTTGAGCTGGTTTTTGCGCTACATCACCTACGCGATCGTAGCTGGCGACCCGAACATTATTTCGGTGAACGTGCGCGGACTGCGGGAAATCATCGAAAATGCTTGCTCGTCGGCGGCGACGCTGGTGGCAATGCAGGAAATGAAGGCAGCATCCTTGGGCTATTTCAAAAAGGATAGCGAGGCAAGTGCGATCGTCGGACAGTATTTCGACGTAGCTATTACCGAATTCAAAGCCCCCACACCTTCAGATAAGGTGCGGCAGCGCGAAACCAACGACCAGCAAGGGCTGCAACTGCCCCAAATCTACTTCAACGCAGCCGAGCGACGGGCGAAATTCGTCATGAAAACCGGCCTGTCTTCGGGGGAAAAGCAAGAAGTAGTCAAAGCAGCTTACCGCCAAGTATTCGAGCGCGACATTAGCCGCGCATACAGCCAAAGCATTTCTGACTTGGAATCCAAGGTCAAAAATGGCGAAATCTCGATGAAAGAGTTTATTCGTCGCCTTGGCAAATCTCCTCTGTACCGTCAGCAATTCTACGAGCCGTTTGTCAACAGCCGTGCTGTAGAATTGGCAGCCCGTCACTTCCTAGGCCGCGGTTTGAGCTCGCGGGAGGAATTTAGCAAGTATTTCGCGATCGTCACCAAAGGCGGCCTGTCAGCCCTCGTAGACGCGATGGTTTATTCCCAGGAATATTCCGACTACTTCGGCGAAGAAACAGTGCCTTACCTGCGCGGTTTGGGCCAAGAAGCTCAGGAGTGCCGCAACTGGGGCCCGCAAATTGATTTGTTCAATTTCAGCGCTCCGTTCCGCAAGGTTCCTCAGTTCATCACCTTGTTCGCAGGCTACACCCAACCGCTGCCAGACCAGCACGTTTACGGTGTCGGCAATGACCCGTTAGAAATTCAGTTTGGCGCGATTTTCCCGAAAGAAACTCGCAACCCCAAAAACCGTCCAGCTCCTTTTGGCAAGGACACCCGCCGTATCCTGATCCGTCAAGGTGCGGGGATTGAAAACCAATTGAGCAACCCGGAAGCCCGCGGCAAGGCTCCCGGCTCTCTCGGCCCCAAGGTCTTTAAACTAGACCAGTTACCGGGCGGCTATGTGGCTTCCAAGAAAACTGCCCGCGGTGTCTCTAGCAGCTACAGCAACAGTTCTAGTGTCAAATTTAGCGAAAGTTCGACTCAAGCGGTGATTCGGGCAGCTTACCTGCAAGTGTTCGGTCGCGACGTGTTCGACGGCCAGCGCCAAAAAGTGGCGGAAATTAAGCTGGAAAACGGCGACATCACGATGCGCGAGTTTATTCGGATGTTGGCGAAGTCTGACGTGTTCCGCAATATGTACTGGAGCAAGCTGTACGTTTGTAAGGCGATCGAGTACATTCACCGCCGACTCCTGGGACGCCCTACCTACGGCCGCCAGGAAATGAACGCTTACTTTGATATTTGCGCTAAGAAGGGTTTCTACGCGCTGGTCGATGGCATCATCGACAGTCTGGAGTACAACGAAGCTTTCGGGGAAGATACAGTGCCCTACGAGCGCTACGTAACTCCCGCAGGTTTGTCGATGCGGACGATGCGATCGGGTTCCGTCGCCGACCAAAATCTCCAAGCTCAGATTGCCGACACGCCTCGGTTTATCGAACTCGGTGTCGCAGGCGATCGGGGCGATTTCGAGTTGCAAACTCGGATTGCTCAAGGTGTCAGCAAGCGGCGCGAACAAACTAAGGTGTTCAAGCTGACGAATACTTCGGACAAAGTAGCTTTGAAAACTTTAATTCAAGCTGCTTACCGTCAAGTTTTTGAACGCGACTTGAATCCCTACGTTGTGAAGAATGAATTCACGGCGCTAGAAAGCAAACTTGGCAACAATGAAATCAATCTCAAGGAGTTCATTGAAGGTTTAGGTTGTTCCTCGCTGTACATCAAACAGTTCTATGCACCTTATCCAAATACTAAGGTGATTGAGTTGGGCACAAAGCATTTCTTGGGCCGGGCTCCTCGCAATCAGGCGGAGATTCGGACTTACAACCAAATCTTGGCAAGTAAAGGGATTAAGGGCTTTATCAACGCGATGTTGAACAGCGTTGAATATGCTGAGGCTTTTGGTGAGGATACTGTTCCTTACCGCCGCTTCCCAACTCTACCGGCTGCTAATTTCCCGAATACTGAAAGACTGTACAACCAGTTGACTAAGCAGAACGGTGAAATTGTGGTTCCGAGTTTTGAGCCTGTAGCTGCGATCGACAGAAGCTAACAACAAACTGCAAGAAAGTTGATTTCTTAGGTTGACAAAAATCCCTCGCTATGGTTAGGCTGTAGCGGGGGATTTTTGGTGATGTTACCCTAATTTTGAGTCGGCTATTGAAATCGCTTCTACAAAAACAAAGTCCGGATGGTGCGCGGACTAAGATATACATGGATTTGGCATCTTGATAATAAATTATGCGAATGCGCCCCGGTGAGTGAGGACACACTCAACCGAGACGACTTCTCCAAAGTCCGACTATTCGATGGCTACTTCGAGTTTCCACTTTCTCGCATGGATTTAACGCAAGGCGACTATTTCTATGAGGAAAAAGAAGAGGCCTAAACTGACATTCACAAAAATATAACGACAATGATAACAAACAGAAGTGAGGACAAGTCAATAGACCTAAGTTCACAAAAGTTCTATCATGGCACTAAGGCAAATCTGAAGCAGGGAGACCTGATTGAACCAGGCTTTAATTCAAACTACGGTAAGAGGAAGAAGGCATCCTATGTCTATCTAACCGCCACCTTGGATGCTGCTATTTGGGGAGCTGAACTTGCCTTGGGCGAAGGACCAGAAAGAATTTATATAGTAGAGCCGACTGGTCTGATTGAAGATGACCCCAATTTGACGGACAAGAAGTTCCCTGGAAACCCAACAAAGTCATACCGTTCTCGGAATCCGCTACGGGTCTGTGGTGAGGTTACAGATTGGCAGGGACACACACCAGAACAGCTCAAAGCCATGAAGGAGCATCTTGAGCGACTTAAGCAACTTGGTATTGAGGCAATCGAGGATTGAGCAAAAATGTGAAAATAAAGTCGCAATTCACTTTTCCCCGCGAGTAAATTAAAACTTTATCGACTTATTGAAGTTTGTAAAATTCTAACATCCGTTTGATTTTTGGTAACTGTCTTTCCGATTTCCGAAAAGCCAGCCAGATGCGATTGGTAACAGCCTGTGCAGGTTTAAGCACAAGTGTCAAGCGATTTTCTTTCACCGGAGCGCCACACAATTAGTCGGGAAGAATGCTAAAGCAAAATCCCGATGCAACCGCTTGTCTAATTGCTCTTAAATCGGGTACGATCGGTTTCGGATGAACGTCAAGTCTTGTGCTAAATACAACTCGCCAAAAGCGACGCGCGATCGGCAATTATTCGCTGCAAGCAATCCCCGGTTGGGTTAGAAGCCATTGAGCGAGTGGATTTACATCATCTCGTCTGACGCCTTTAGCAATAGGAATTACAATATTTGGTGGCCCAACGATTCAGAAAATTATCTCGAACAGCAGTTGACATTCCATATCCGATCGAGTAAGTTCTTGAGTAGCAATTACAATGTCTAGTTTTCCTGCTTTGAGTTGTTGGATTAACTCTGCTGTTAACCCAAATTGTACGGTTTAAAAAGTACGATCGTCCTGCGGTAGTCGATCGAGAATTCGTTCAGTAAAAAATTCTTCCGGCGTACCGATTCTAAGGGTTTGCGGAGTTTGGGCTGTTGAGTTTTTGTTGGAAGCGATGCAAGTTTCTCGATCGCACCAGGAATTTGAGTATACAGTATTTGTCCGGCTTCCGTGGGAACCATCCGCCTCGGAGTCCTTTGAAACAAGGGATTTCCCAAAGCTGACTCTAGGGCTGCGACCTGTTGGCTAACAGCCGGTGGCGTGAGTTGGAGGACTCGGGTGGCACCGATACAATTCCCAGGCGGTAAACCTCAATAAAGCTAAAGCTGCCATACCGTGGAAAGTTAATCATATAGCAGAACGAAAAAGGAAGAAGGAATAAGGGAAAGCAATTCCCCGCAATGGTTTCAGGAATAAAGAACCTGGTAAAAACCTTAGCGGCTGCTATAAATAGATTTATATTTACCCGAAAGTTTGATAATTTGTATTCTAGATAAATTCGGTCTAGGATGAAAAGAACAGGCACAAAGACATCCGCAAAAGGAATAGATTATGACTAGCCAAAAAGTTCTGATTGTTTTAACCAGCCACGATACACTGGGCGACACTGGTAAAGAAACGGGTTTTTATCTCCCAGAGGTGACTCATCCATTGGACGCATTTACTCAGGCGGGATTAGCGGTAGATTTTGTCAGTCCAAAAGGCGGCAAAGCTCCAATGGTTGGAGTTGATTTAGAAGACCCGCTAAACAAGGCTTTTTTAGACGATTCCGAGCAGGTTTTTCGAGTTGAAAATACGCTCAATCCCGCACAAATTGATCCTGCAGAATACAGCGCTATTTTCTATGCTGGCGGACACGGGACGATGTGGGATTTTCCCGATCATCAAGAACTCGCTGAGATTGCTGCTGCTATTTACGAAGCAGGCGGCATTGTCGGTGCTGTCTGTCACGGGCCGGCCGCGTTAGTCAATCTTAAGTTATCCGATGGCGAATATTTGGTTGCTAACAAGACTGTGGCTGCTTTTACTAATGAAGAGGAAGCGGCTGTGGGACTTACTGAAATAGTGCCGTTTTTGCTGGAGTCGAAATTAATTGAACGCGGCGCTAATTTTACGAAAGTTCCTAATTTTCAGCCTCATGTTGTCGTCAGCGAGAGGCTGGTTACAGGCCAAAACCCCGCTTCTGCAGCAGGTGTCGGTCACAAAATGGTAGAATTGATCGAAAATAAGTAGATCCAAAAAATATCACACAGAGAAACCGGGTTTTTTAAACAACACCTTCGCGCCTCAGCCAAAATGCTCTAGGAGAGTAGGTTGGTTTGAGGCATTCGTACCCCATCTATTCTGAAAATGGCGAAGGTATTATTTAAAAAAATCTGATTTCGGGATACCTAATTACTACCTGTTTTTGTTGATTCGGTTAACCGTACTCACACAGCCACTTTTATCGGAGAACATTACTGCTAAATTTTCGTCTGCAATGTCGATGAATTAGCGCTCGCTGTACAAATATAAATTACTTAGTTATGGGTATGAGTGAATAGGATTTATTCCAGCAGGCAAAAATTAAGTATAATTTGGGAGTGCTAGTTGAGGGAAGAATAGAGATATTGAACGCTCATAAAACATCAGAATAAGTTGAGAATGTGTGCTGATTATTACCATATCGAAACGAATAAGCTATTAGGGCAGAATGTAGTTTTGAGCGAACAGGGTATGGAACTAAATTTACAGAAATTTTATAAAGCTTGCAATCCCAGCTACACGCTAGCAGTAGCAAATCCAGAAGACAGACAATACTATATCGATTTTTCTTCAGTGCGGGGCGGCACAATTGTGGAACAATTGGAGCGCACCATCAGCCGCCTGTCCCCCGATGCACCTACCTGTCAATTATTCACCGGTCACATCGGCTCGGGTAAATCAACAGAATTGCTGCGGCTGCAAGCTCAATTGCAGCAACAAGGATTTCATGTTGTTTACTTTGAGTCGAGTAAAGACTTAGACATGGCAGATGTAGATATCACTGACATTTTGTTGAGCGTTGCTCGTCAGGTGAGCGAAAGCATCGAGAAAATGAAAATAAAGCTGCAACCGACGGGTTTTAAAGCTTTGCTCAAAGGGGTTGCTGATGTTTTTCAAACTCAAATAGATTTGAGGGCTGAAGCTAATGTCCCTGGTTTTGGGGAAATAAATGCTAGCACGGAGGGAGAATTTTCTCTGGCTTTGGGAATTGGCAAAATTACTGCTAAGGCGAAAGATGCTCCGAATCTGCGATCGGAGTTGAGGCAATATTTAGAGCCGCGAACTAACGTAATTTTAGATGCGCTTAATAAGGAGTTGCTAGAACCGGCTAACCAAGAACTGAAACGCCAGGGAAAACAGGGACTTGTGGTAATTATCGACAATCTCGATCGCATACACCTGTGCGCGAAACCTACGGGGCGGCTGCAACCGGAATACCTGTTTGTCGATCGCGGCGAACAGTTGGCAAGACTAAATTGCCACGTCGTGTATACAATTCCTTTAGTGCTGATTTTCTCTAACGATTTGGGTCAGTTGACCAATCGGTTTGGGGTAGATCCGAAGGTTTTGCCGATGGTGCCGGTGCAATTGAGCGACGGTTCTGAGTGTTCTGAGGGTGTGGAATTGCTGCGGCAGATGGTTCTGGCGCGGGCTTTTCCGACGGTGCATCCTTCGCAGCGCTATGCTTTGGTGGGCAAAGTTTTCGACTCTGCAGAAACTCTCGATCGCCTGTGTCGAGTCAGCGGCGGTCATGTCCGCAATTTGCTGCAACTGCTGTATAGCTGTCTGCAAAAACAAGACCCTCCTCTGTCGCGGGAAACTTTGGAAAATGTGATCGTCCAGCGCCGCCACCAGCTTACTTTGGCGATCGAACCTGATGAGTGGCAATTGCTGCGCCAAGTATCCGCTACCAAAACAGTGAGTGGGGAAACTAAATACCAAATCTTGCTGCGGAGTCTCTGGGTGTTTGAATACCGTTACGGCGAAGATTATTGGTTTGATGTCAATCCGATTTTGGCAGACGCCAAGGAGTTTCGGGAAACAATTGAGAGTTGAGAGTTGAGAGTTGACAGTTGATGGTTGATGGTTGAGAGTTGATGGTTGATGGTTGAGAGCGATCTCCGTCACTCGGCGATTGCAATCGCCGAATCATCAACAGTCAACTGTCAACTAACAAAAATGATTAAAGGCACTACTAAACTGTTGGGAGTAATTGGTCATCCCGTCGAACATTCTCTGTCGCCGGCGATGCACAATGCTGCTATTTCCCATTTGGGAGTCGATTTTGTTTACCTACCGTTTCCGGTAAAACCAGACGATTTAAAAGCTGCTATTGCAGGATTTGCGGCGATCGGCGTTCGGGGATTTAGCATCACGATTCCGCACAAACAAGCAATTTTACCGCTGCTGTCGGAAGTTTCCCCGATCGCCCGAGCGATCGGCGCAGTCAATACCGTATACCTGACTGATAAAGGCTGGTGCGGCACAAATACTGACGTTGAAGGCTTTCTCGCGCCGCTGCAAACCCCCCCAACCCCCCTTTACCAAGGGGGGGCTAAAGACGCGATTTCTGCTGTCGAATCCTGTCCCCCCCCTGACCGAGGGGGGGCTAGGGGGGGTTCCGATTGGAGTCAGAAAGTAGCGGTAATTTTGGGGAATGGCGGGGCGGCGAGGGCTGTTGTGGCTGGATGCGCTCAATTGGGATGTGCACAGATTCACGTTGTCGGCCGCAGCGAACAAAATTTAGCGGAATTTCAGCAGAGTTGGGTCAATTGTCCGATGCCGGTGCAGAATTTGCAGGTGCATACTTGGGATAATTTGTCAAATTTAATTTCGCAGGCAGATTTGCTGGTGAACACGACGCCTGTGGGGATGTATCCGCAGGGGGAAAAGTCGCCGGTTGCGGCTGGTGAGCTCGATCGAATTTCAGCAGGTGCGATCGTCTACGATTTAATTTACACCCCTAATCCTACCCAGTTTCTCAAAGATGCACAGCTTCGCGGAGCGCGAACTATTGACGGACTCCCCATGCTAGTTCAACAAGGAGCAGCAGCCTTAAAAATTTGGCTGAACAAAGAATCCGTCCCAGTCGATGTGATGCGCCAAGCCTTGCGACAGCATTTAGGCCTCGACTAATGCCATTGCTTAAAAAAGTAGCTGTAGTTTTCAGAATTCCTATAACTAGGAATTTGATCGTGAATTCGCGCTAAGCTGAGAATTAAAATATACTTGCGCTGCAATTTATGAAATTTCGAGCTATCAGCCTTTTTTTTGCTACTTGCCTGATCGGAATTTTTAGTTTGGTATTCACTCCACCTGCTTGGGCTCTGACGCAGATTAAACTTTCCGACCTTTCTTATCGCGAATGTCCGGCCCAGATGGCAGAAGGAACAGTCACCAGCGGCAGTTCTATGGAAGCTAACTGCTTTTTGATTACTGGGAAAGCTGAAAATAGCACGGGCAAACCAGTTGTCAATGCCGATATTTTCGGCCGCATTTATGATGCTGACGACAATCCGGTGATGCAAAACCGGACTCGCTTGGGTTCTATAGAAGAAGTTCCTCCCGGAGTTAGCGATTTTCAGCTCAGAATTTCCGTGGCCGCCAATCAACGAACACCTTTGAAGCTCAAGCAATTTAAAGCTACAGGTTTTACTGGCGTGGTTCGCCGCTAACGAAACTCTTCGAGATTTGAGATTGCTGAGAAAGAGATTTTGGGTTGGCTGCCGGTGAAACCGCGATCCAGTTTGAGATTTGATATCGTTTCCGGTTGGATGGGAATGATAAAGTCAAGGTCAATAATTATACATTTCCCCACTCCCCACTCCCCACTCCCCATCATTCCGGTAACACCGGAATTGATAGGAGATTGTTGAGTGGCTGGCAATTTCTCATAAAAGCAATACCGGAAGCGGGAAACTCAGTGGCTTCAGCCCGCTCGTGCAAAGCGGCACGGGGATTTCAATCCCCGTGTTCTTCTCTTATCAATTAGCTGAATGATTTGGGTCTTCTATATATCCCACATTCGGCAGGTGCGATCGAAAAGATCGAGTATTGTTAAAAGATGAGCAAAATTGAAGCGTCTGATATTAGAGTACAGGATCTTGACCACTTGAAAGCTAATTGCTGGCATCTGCGATCGCATGGGATTAGTCGAACAACTCGATCGACTTTTGGGTACTCACCCACAAGAAATCGTCACCCCCGGTCAAGCAGTCAAAGCGATGATTTTGAATGGGTTGGGCTTAGTCAGCGCCCCACTGTACCTGTTGGAAAACTTTTTTGTGGGCACGCGCCACAGAACATTTATTGGGAGAAGGGATCAAACCGGAACACTTAAATGATGACAGGCTCGGGCGCGTCTTGGACAAATTGTACGCTTTTGGTCTGACAGAACTCTTCGTCACAGTGGCACTGTCGGCGGCACGACATTTTAGCGTAGACCTGCACAGCCTGCACCTAGATTCGAGTTCCCTCCACGTCGATGGCGATTACAAAAGCCGTGAAGATAACACCGCAGAACCAGGTACAATTCACATCACCCACGGCTATTCCAGAGACCACCGCCCAGATTTAAAGCAATTCATGGTAGACAGTCATGTGCAGCGGGGACGGAGATATCCCTTTGTACTTGAGAGTGGGTGATGGAAATGAAATCGACTCCGCTGTATTTGCCCAACTGATTCTGGAATTCAAACAGCAATGGGATGTTGATGCGCTGTTTGTCGCGGACGCGGCTCTCTACACTGCCGAGAACCTGCAACAAATGGCACAGTTAAGATGGGTATCCAGAGTACCAGCTACCTTAACCGGAACTTACCCCCTGCGGGGCAGGGCGGTTTCATTCTCAAACTTTAGCTGCGCTAAAATTTGAGAATGGGACATTAGTATACTTGGCGATCGCCAATATTTTTGCGATCGCTCATTCTGGGATTTTATTTAATATTAAAATTAACCGTTTGCTTTGCTGCTCAACGGTTTGGGCGCTCGAATATTTTAAATTATTGCCTTCGCTAACTGGTTAAATACCTTGCTAAGTGAAGATAATCATGAGTTTGGATAAGCTGGAGAACAACCATCGTTGTCCGGCTTTTACAGATCGAAAACCGAATAATCGGTAAAGATTGAGGGCACAGGTACTTAAAATCGATAAATTACTGACCGTTTTATAATCGTATCTCGGCCATATATCTTCTTCAAATATTACATCCTTCACCCAATGTAATAGATTTTAAATTAACCAATTTCCCGGCTCTTTAACGCAAATGTTTCTGCATCTGCAGAGTGGCTGCTGATATAATAAGATTGATGCTCGTCATCTTTTTTACCGCGAATTACGCTTTTTCTACTTGAATAAATCTGATAATATTGCTCCACTGACAAGTTAAATTAAGCCGGATTCATAGAGGCAATATTAAATACAGAGACCTTTCTTACTATCTGACGACTGTGGTTCAGCTCTACTGTTTGATTATCGCTGAGAGGTTGGTGATTCTCGCTAACATTTAAGGCAGCTTTTAACAATACTCCGGACAGTTTTTTTACGAGGCGGTAAGCCTTACAGGGCGGTCATCCTAGTATTCGCAGATTTATTTGCTTGTTAGCTCCCGAGCAGACTTTAATTAAAATGGTCGCAGTTATGAAGGCTCTGGCTTTGGGTCGCTAAAACCCCCCAAGATTTTGTCCGGACTATTGTTTTAACAGTTTTTTTGATTTCCCTTAAGTGCGACCGTATAATCATTTTTTGATTGGGCTATTGCCGACGATCGTCTATTTTTGACAATGTAAAGCATTCAAGGTAAATACCCGAGCGCAGAAGTATTGAATGCTTATTTGATAGAATTATGAAATAGACATACGAATCCTATAAATTGCTGATTTCAGCAACTAAAAACAAGTTCCTTAAACCAGCAAATATAGCTGACTTTCTCACACATAAAAGCCTGCAAATAGCGTAACTTGTTTAATAGTTTATTTCCAAGTTCATCAGGAACTTCAACCAACTGAAGCAACAAATAACAAATCAAACAGGCATATATTTGTATCTGAAGCCCTTGGTATTTTTAGTAATTAAACGAGCTAATTTTCAATGATTTTTAAGAATTTACACAGCAATTTAATCTGCCATCGTCTTCGATAAAATTCTCCTATTTCTTCATTGGTATATGCTAATTCTCCTGATTCAGGCAAATTAGTCACAAACCTAAATTCAGTCCGTGTTTCTCAATCTAAAAAACTCACTAATCTTACTTTAACTTTTCGTTTGTCACTCCACACTTCATAACTTTCATTTTCCTTAATGTTGACAGTAGAATTGTTCTTAATTCGTAGTACAAAATATTGATTTTATTTTTTCATCAATGCTTGAACACGTTCAGAACTATAAAAACCTCTATCCATTACAGAAAATCGATTTTGAGGTGTGGCTGCTATGGTTTAATCTCCATACAGACTGTCATGACCAAAACCTTAATGAATGTGTACTCCATTAATTATTTCCCGTTTATTGTCCGTTCCAGCAAATAATTTTATTTTACGGTATTCCTGTTGCCATAGTAATTTACTTGTTAACGTAACTATCGTTGAATCTAACAAAAATAAACTCATCCTATCTTAGCTGATTAATTGACGTTTTAGAACCCCTTGCAATATTTCAAATATTTTTACACAAACATCAATATCTCTCTGCTTACGACGCTTGGAAAAAGTTGATATATCTAGGGAAATATCTCGACTGTTTAAACGGGAAAATAGGGAACGCATAGTATCGAGACTTTGGTCAAAACTAAACCCTAGCCAGCAGGAGACAAATGTGAAGCTATCTAAAACAGGATAATCATCTTTGGGTAAATGGGCGAGATATCGTTTGACAATTTTGGGGAAGTTAGAAAATAGCATTTTAGTAGATTATTAATAATTTATAAGTCCACAGTTATACATGGCTCTGCCAATTTTAGCAATCTTTTCTTATCATTCAACACTTCTGCTAAACAAGGAGTGCAATAAATTACATTAGATGGGGCAAAGTCAGGCTACGCAATGAGGACAGAGGCAAGCCATGTTATTGGAAAGATTATAAAGCTTTCTGTTTAGATAATGTTGATTGTGGAGCTTTTTTTCAAAGCGATCAAGCTCTAATTGACTGGACTAATAGTCAAAAATTACTACATCCTATTTATTGCATAGGAGATGGTCATGCCGGGATTTGGAACCTATTTCAAGAAATTGGAGTTCCTGAACAAAGACGAGAGATTTTAGATTGGTATTCTTTGAAAAAAAAATCTTTACAAAGCCGGGGTCATTGAGACGATTAAAGCAAGCAGAAAGTCTATTATGGTGCGGTCAAGTTAATGAAGTTATCGATTTATTTAAAGACCTGAAAAAGAAAGCATTTAAAACATTTTGCAATTATTTGGAAACTCATCGCTGCCGAATAGTTGACTACCGATACTATAAAGAAGAATCCCTAAGTTCTATCGGTTCTGGAACAGTGGAATCAACGATTAAACGAATTGGGCGAGCGGGTGAAACTATCTGGGCGAGCGTGGAATGTGGACAGTGTGTCCTAATTCCTTTCTCTTCGCTGTGCTTATCTCAATGGTCAACTTTCCGCTTGATGTATTTGCAAAACTGAGATGCACCCGAACTGGACGAGCGGGCAGTAGCGAGAGAACTCAAACAATCCGGACGATTTATTCTCGCCACAAATGTACTCGATAGCGACTAATTAGACCCGACAAAATGCTGAGTACATACAAACAACAGCAATCTGTTGAAAGAGGGTTGAGTTTTCTCAAAGACCCCTTATTCTTTACAGATAGCGTATTTCTCAAATCGAGTGAAACAAGAGAATCTCTGGCTTGAATTATGGGTAGATGTCTGTTGGTTTATACCTGAGCACAAAGACATTTACGCTCCCGCCTCATCCAGTCACAGGCGAAATTGAAAAATCAATTAGGTCAATTAACCGAACGACGACCTGGCGGTGGATATTTCAATGCTTTCAAACAATTCATTTATTAACAATATCCTCGGTCAAACAAATCTCCAATTAGACTGACGAGCGATTAGAGATTCTCAGATTTTTCCCAAATACTTGTCGCAGTTATTATTTACTAGATTGACAGATATTAATCACGATATTTCGCAGCATAACTTACAAAATCAGAGTATGTTTTGGGCGCTCCGCATCGCGAGGAGCGAGAGCATAAGCATCCAATAATGCTCGATTCATCTGTAGGTGTTCTTGTCAGCTTGACGGCAACTCCAACGGTATTTTTGTTCTCCAAATAAATCTTCTAGTTGTGATACAAGACTAGCTGGCGATCGTGTTTAATCATCCAGCAAAAAATGAGTTATCGTGTCTGTCAGCTCGATTTTTAAGCATTTATACTGCAAAAGATCGACTCGCGCTAGACAATCGAACAAGAATTTACAGCCCGCCCGCACCCCATGTGACAGTTGGGGTGCCGAATTTGGGTTACAAACTCCCTGTATCCCAACCTATTTTGCGAAGTATTATTCCCAGCATCCTCTTAGGCTTATTACTCGTTTTATGAACGAATACCGCTTACGAAGGATTTTGGGAAGGTCGTAGGTTATCGGGAAATTTACTCAATGACCCGTAATATGCTTTGGCAAATTGGGGCAATGATAAACGACATTGAATCAGAATATCGAGTCAAAAGAATTGCAGTCATGCGTCTCGTAGCTGCTTTACTTGTGCCGTGTAAATTGTATCTTAGGTCAGAACCTGTAAATAGCGAACTAGAAAAATTGATGTTTCTATCTCAATATTTGCAGCTAAAGACAATCAATAATCCACTGCTACAGATAGTCTTTTGGATAGCAGATTATCTACAACAGTCCTGGACGCATTGGGGCCAGTGAAACCGGGTTGTATACCCAGATTATCTACAATCCATCTTTTTGTAAAAAAATCCCGTTTCTAAACAATCGTGCGTCCAGGACTATAAAACAGCAGTATCAACGTGGTAACGCTGTCTTGCATTAATTACAGCCATCTAGTTTTTCTGAAAACTACTGTCAAGAGTATGATGGAGTATTTACGACACTCCGAACGCATTTTAAGAATGTCCCTTCCCCTAGCTTATTCCATTAATCTCAAGCAACTGTGATTAATTTACTGCGTGTTATTGCCTTTTCAGCTAGTTAAAAATGCGGGATGGGACAGGTATATTTGTTGGTTTGATTAGTTTTACGTTACTTGGAATTGAAGAACTTGGTGGGAAATATAAAATTCCTTTGGTTGCGATACTAACGACTTGTCCCTTGATGCTATTTACAACACAATTAAATACGACCTAAAAAATTTTATCACTTGTAATCCCCACCTCAACTCTCATGCAAATAAAATCTACCAAGAAGGTTGGTATGACAAACAATTGTAACAATTCGAGAGCGAGAATAAAAAAAATTTTTTTGAGGTAATATAAATTGGTTAGGACTTATGCACAGACTATACTTGTATGGTGCGCTTGAAGCACTTGACAGCTATAGATTGTATAAAATTTTACTTATGCAGCCTAAGTCCTGTGCGTGTGATTGAACGAACAAAAATACTTGCGCGAGTACATTAAAACTAGGAATAGGAAAATATCCAATGAAGTTAGACAAGTTTGTACTAGCACAAAATATGGCATTTCTAATAGCCATTCCACCAGAAAGTAATTTGGCAAAATTGCTCTCCTTTTGCTTGGCGACAAAGGCTAGAAAAAAGATGACGGGAACAGAAATTTTAAAAATAACCTGTGACCTAATGGAAAACCCATCTAATTTGCCCTACTGGACTCAAGATGTGATGGGACTCGATTTAGATTACAGCAGTGAAGAGTGGAAAGCTTTAGGAGAAATGGGCATCACCGATGCAGAAGAGTTTATGACTACCCTGTGGCAAGAATTGGAAAACTTTAGTTTGTAATGTCTGGCCCTAGCGTCAGCCAAGAAAATCTGAGGTTTCCCACACTCTATCAAAAGCATTCATCACAGCCGGATAGTTAAAAATTCCTGTCTTTAGACAAAGATTCATCAACTTTCAAGAGAAAAAAATATGTCTTTCAATGTTGAAATTTTAGAGCAAAGTTTCGAGAAAATCAAACCTCGTGCTGATGAATTTGCCGCTAGCTTCTACGAAAAATTGTTTAAAACTCACCCCGAGTTGAAACCGCTGTTTGCCAAAACTGATATGGAAAAGCAACAGAAAAAGCTCATAAGTGCTTTAGTTTTAGTAGTAGAAAATCTCCGTTCTCCAGAGGCTTTAGGGCCAGTTCTCAACGCACTGGGAGGCAGACACATCGGTTATGGAGTAATTCCCAAATATTACGGTCCAGTTGGAGACACGCTATTAAGTGCTTTTGAGCAGTCTCTCCAGCAAGATTGGACTCCTGAAGTCAAGCTGGCGTGGACAGATGCCTACAGAGCAATTACTGCTTTGATGTTAAAAGGCGCAGATGTAGTTTATTCACCTGAAAAAATTAAATTAGAAACAGAGATCATTCCAGAAAAATCGGTGACTGTACCGGCCAATCACAAACTAGAATTAATTCCTGAAAAAGAGCCGGAATTAGCCGTATATATACTGGAAAGCAGTTTTGAGAAAATCAAACCTCGTGCTGATGAATTTGCCGCTAGATTCTACGAAAACCTCTTCAGCGCTCACCCAGAATTTAAACCGCTGTTTGCCAATATCGCTATAGAAAAACAACAAAAAAAGCTCATAAATGCTTTGGTATTGGTAGTAGAAAATCTCCGCTCTCCAGAAGCTTTAGAGCCAGTTCTCAAGGCCTTGGGAGGCAGACACATCGGCTATGGGGTAATTCCCAAGTATTACGGTCCAGTTGGAGACGCACTGCTGATGGCTTTTGAGCAGTATCTCCAAGAAGATTGGACTCCCGAAGTCAAGCTGGCATGGACAGATGCCTACAGAGCAATTACAGGTTTGATGTTAAAAGGCGCAGTTGTAGTTTCTACAGCAAAAGTTGCCCCGGATGAAAAAGAAGTTACCCACAACCAGCCAAAAGAATCAAAGACACAATTACTGAACGAATCTAAGCCGATCGCACCACAAACCGAGGAAGAGAAAAAACCTTTAGTAGGAATTCAGTTGGATGGTGAAATTATCCAAAAAATGCTTTTGAAAATAACTGATAGTTATCAGCAATTTCAAAGTCAATCATTCGTTGAGCGATTGGGTGAATTTATCAAAGGAATTTTAGAAAAATTCATTGATAATTTTTGGACACAACCAGCCTGGTTAGTTGCTGCTGTTTCAGCCGTTTTGTTCATCATAATTTATGTGAACGCGGAGGAAAATTCTCTGCTAGGAAAGATTTTGGAGGGTGCTGATGCTCTCAGTCTTGTCGTTGCTTTAGTTTTATTCATTAAGGAAGCTCCCGATCACCGGAAGCAATTTCACTACCAAGCTTGGAGTACGATCGATGCAGCACACGGTGTAAAAGTTAGCTATGCAAGAATTTTGGCACTTCAAGATTTGAATGAAGATGGTGTTTCTCTCAGAGGTTTGGATTCTACTGATGCAGAGTTAATAGCTATTAATCTCTCTCATTCCAATCTGAGTGCAGCCAATTTGAGTAATACCGATCTCAGTAATGCAAATTTGAGCCATGCCAACCTCGACAATGCTAACCTCAGTCAAGCTAAACTTGCGGGTACTAATCTCAGCCATGCCAAGCTAAGTTTTGCTCGCTTGAGTCAGGTTAATCTCAGCAATGCCAACCTCAGTGATGCTAATTTAATTTGTGCGGACTTGAGCAACGCAAATATGAGCGGCGTCAATTTGAAAAATGCTAGTTTGAGCGGTGCTAATTTGAATAGTGCCTACCTAAGCGGTGCAAATCTCAAAGGTGCTCAAGTTAGCATTTCTGAGCTGAGTGGTGCTTTGCTTGAAGGCGCTATTATGCCTGATGGGTCGAAGTATCAGTCTCCGGAAGATCGGGTCAAAAATCAATAAATTGATGCCAGTTTGTTTGTGACCTTGAGGTCTGGTTTTGTACTAAAATGGTGAGAAACACTTTAGTACAAAAGCTTTGGCTTACTGAAATGCGATCGCGCGGGAGGGTTGACGTGGAATCATTTCATTGAAGCTGCTCGCGACAAAAAATAGATAGCAACCTCGCTCTTAATATCCTCTACACTAGGGATGATTACCGAAAAAGTTTCTGAAGCGTTATGTCGCCACCATAGTTGCAGCGTCTCAATCGCGGTGTACAAAAATGCCGGAAAACTTCTAGCAATGAGCAACGGTGGTTCGAGGTGTGACTTTGCAATCACGGTTGAGTTCGTCCATCATGTTGGCGTAGGACGACCCTCTCTGGATGCCATCTAAATCGTAGCGCGATCGGCTTCTCCATTAATACTAAAATTAGCAGAGGTCAGCGATCGCACTCGTTCATCACCAAAAACACATCTTTAATCAAGGATAAACGCAATGAATCTCAGAAAATTTACCGATCTGTCAAAGTGGTCAATCTTACTCAAAGTTCTGCCGCTAACAGCACTATTTTGCTTGGCAAAATGGATCGTTCATCAGATGCAGTGGGAATTTGGTAAGTTCGACAGTCAGGTAGGTTCTCTGTTAGCGGCGGTAACGTTCATCTTGGCGTTTATGCTGAACGGGACGCTGAATGATTACCGTACCAGTGAAGATATGCCAAGCCAGATTGTGAATGCGGTTGAAACGATTCAAGATACTAATTTGTTCATTGCAGCCCGTAAGCCCGACTATGACCCAACCCTACTTACAGAAGGGTTAGCTGAGATCCTCAAATCAGTCCTACTCTGTTTGAAACAGGGTCAGCCATTCATCAGAGTTCAGAATGCCCTGACAAACCTCAATCAATTACTGGCTCAATTCTCAAAGTTTTGCGAAATTCCTGCGATAAGTCGCCTTCAAGGTGAACAGGCAAAGATTCGTCTTCTGATCGATCGAATTCAAAGGATTCGTGATACCGACTTTCTGGCAGCCGCCTATGGATTGCTGCATGTTCTGATAATTGCCTCAAGCAGTGCTTTGTTAATAACGCGTACCGACGATTTTAATACCAATTTTATTGTTTCAGGTTTTCTGTTTACGTCATTCATGTATTTGTTGTTTTTGGTCTACGATCTTGACAATCCTTTTGAGTACAACGGAACATCTAGTGCGGATATTGATTTGTCATCTATAGAGAAGTCGTACCATCGACTGCGTGAGGAGCTATTGAAAAATGATGAGCCTAAAATAGGTTGAGCAAATGAGTTATTTCTCAAGTAATTTTTACACCTGTTAAGAAAAGCTTAGCACAGCATAAATTGTCGTCCAATTCCAGAAAATGTTGAGTTTTTTATCAGATATAAAAATTACTTTTCTTCCCGAAACACCAGGAAAATATGCCAATTTTTGGTAATATATTTACGTGCTTTTATACTCATAAAATGAGAAATATGTCAGTATAAAAGCTTTGGCTGACTGAAATGCGCTCCTACCAATGGTGAGAGATTATTTTTGAACTTTTTATAGCGTAAAAAACAAGCTAAAGAATATCAATAGGACTTACGCACCATTGTTGAGAAACCGGGTTTTATTACGAAAAGAGGTGTTGTAGACCCCTGATTTTGTAAAAAACCCGGTTTCACCAGTCCCGATGCGTAAGTCCCGATCGAAAAACATCCTATACAATTACTGAAGCAATTAAGTATCAAGACAAAACTCACATTCATGTGGCTAGTAGTCAGCTTTTGTGCTATGCTTGCGACTATCTTTATATGGTCTATCGCTCTTCCATCACTCTTATGATAGAATAATAGAGAAAAGTGTCACAAACCGTTAACTGGCTTATGTTTGCGGAAAGAAAACCTGCATCGACCATAAAATTCGTGGACGATTACTGTCAATGGTACAGAACACTATTTCCAGAAGTAAGAAGTTTTGAGGCGTTTAAATACCTCCATGTCGGGATGATTTCCGATATTAAACGTAAAACGTTACCAGCAATAGCGCGTGTAGTCGGATTGAGTAACGAGCAAGGCTTATTACATTTTCTAACCGAATCGCCTTGGAAAGTAGAGCAACTAAGACAAACAAGATTAAAGCTAATACTACAAGTATTGGCAGGTCGAGAAATTACACTAATTATTGATGAGACCGGCGGTCGAAAAAAAGGAGAAACCACAGACTATGTGAAACGACAATACATTGGAAATTTAGGAAAAATAGAGAATGGGATAGTGGCAGTCACAGCCTATGGGTTAGTGGAGGGAATGACTTTTCCGCTAATATTTGAAGTCTATAAACCCAAAGAGAAGTTACGGGAAGGAGAGCCATATTTAAGTAAGCCAAGGCTCGCCGTGTCAAT